>VYDC01000177.1 GCA_009843585.1 Chloroflexota bacterium
GGCTGCTGGAGGAGGAGGACCGCGACCCGGCGACCTTCGCGATCTCGAAGCGCGTCTACGTCAGCGTCGACGAGGATGCCGAACGGGCGCGGGCGCGCGCCATCGCCTCGGGCCTGGCGCGAAGCACCATCGCCGGGCGGCCGGAGGAGGTGTTCGGACGCCTCGACGCGCTGCTCGGGGCGGGCATCGATCACCTCCTGCTCGATCCCGTCGCGGAGCACGAGGAGCATCTGGAGGCGCTCGCAGGTCTCGCCGCACGGCGAGCCGGCGGGGCGCGGCCGGCGGGGTAGCGGCGGCGAGCAGCGGCAGGAGAGAGCGGCATGGGACGCAAGTACAACAGCGAGCGCGCGGTCTCCCCCAAGGAGGGCGAGGAGCACCGCGACGGGATCCTCGCCTTCATGGCGGACTGGGACGACGTCGCGAAGTACCTCCTCACCTACAGGCGGGACGGCCGGCCCCGCATGCGCCCGGTCGGCGCCTACATGGACGGGTGGCACATCCAGACGGTCACGCAGGACGTGCACCTGAAGACCGGCCACGTGCGGCGCGACGGCCGCGTCGCCTACCTCTTCTCGGGTATGAGCGGCCGGGACCGGGGCAACGACCCGGTGAGCGTCTTCGTGGAGGGCGTCGCCGAGCTCGTCGAGGACCAGGAGAGGGTGCGGAGCTTCCTGCTCTGGCGCGCGGAGCGGCTCGGGCTCGACCCCAGCTACCCGCGCGGCGACTTCGTGCCCTTCCTGATCCGGACGACGCCGCTCTACCTGCGCGCGGAGGGCTTCACCGGGCGCCGGCACCCCGTCGTCTACACGAGCTTCCCAGGGATCGCCGCCCCGCCGTAGCGCCGGCGCCGCGGGCCCGGCCCGCAGCGCGCCAGGCTCGAAAGCCGCCGGGCGCGGGCGTAGCATGTGCGGCGAGTCGGCGAGTGCGCGGGAGGGTGAGATGAGCGAGACGACGGCGATGCTCAAGCGCGGCTTCGTGCTGAGCCCGCACGGGAACATCGAGTACTTCGAGCTGGGGAGCGGGGAGCCGCTCATCATGCTCCACTCCACCCCGAGCTCCTGCATGGCCTTCCGCGACGTCGCCCCGTACCTCGCGGAGGAGGTGCGGGTGATCGCGATGTCGACGATGGGCTTCGGCCAGTCGGATCGCCCGCCCCGGGCCTACACGACGCTCACCGAGTTCGCGCAGGCCGTGGTCTGGCTGATGGACGGGCTCGGGCTCGAGCGGCCGAACGTCTACGGGCTGCTCACCGGCTCCGAGATCGCCACCGAGGTGGCGGCGAGCTGGCCCGGCCGCGTCGACAGGCTGATCCTCGATGAGGTCTTCAACTGGAACACGCCGTCGCGGCGCGCCGTGCACGAGCGGCTCCACCGCTACTTCCCCGAGCGCGCGGACGGCGGCCACCTGCTCGACCTCTGGCGCAAGGTCGGCGGCGACCGCCCCGGGGCGGACCTCAAGGTCACGACGCAGCGCTTCATGAACAACCTGCTCGTGAACTCGAACGAGGGGGCCGAGGTCTACGGCGGCACCGGCTGGGAGGGGGCCGCCACCTACGCGATGTGCCGCTACGAGATGTGGGACGCGACCCCGAAGATCGAGGCGCCGACGCTCGTGATGCACACCGTCGACAGCGAGCGCGGGCGCGCGCACCCGAAGTTTCTGCGGACGATCCGCCGCTCGCGCGGCGTGCGCCTCCCCGACCGCGAGCCGGGGCTCTGGGCGTCGGAGATACTCGCCTTCCTGAGGGAGCCGGGGGTCTAGCGAGCCGGCCGGCGGCGGAGCGCGGCGCTCAGCCGAAGGCGCCGAGGCGCGCCCGCTCGTCCAGCTCCTCCGCGCCCAGTCCCAGGACCTCCGAGAGCACCTCGGCCGTGTGCTCGCCGAGGTGGGGCGCGGAGGCCCGCGGGCCGTGCCGCGCGCCCTCGATGCGGAAGCCGAGCCTCGCCAGCGGCGGCGTGCGCACGCCCCGGTGCGGCGGCCGCACGTAGTGGCCTCGGCTGGCGAGCTGCGCGTCATCGAGGAGGTCCTGGCCGTCGCGCACCGGCGCGCACGGGACGCCCGCCGCGCGGAGCGCCGCGAGCGCCTCCTCCTGGGTGCCCGAGCGGCACCACGCGGAGAGCACCGCGTCGATCTCCTCTTCGTGCAGCTTGCGCCCCGGGGCCTCCGCGAACCGCGGATCCCCGAGCGCACCGCCGCCCAGGGCGCCGGCGAGCGCGCGCCACTCCTCGTCTGCGTGGACCGCGAGCGCGATCCAGCGCTCCCGCCCGTCGCTCCCGTCCCGGCAGCGGTAGGCGTTGTGCGGAGCGGCCGCGGGCGAGCGGTTCCCCTCCACCCCGCGCACGACGCCGGTCAGCGCGTGCTCGAGCAGCGCCGGTCCCAGCACCCCGGCCACCGACTCCAGCTGCGGGATCTCGATGAGCTGCCCGCGACCGGTCCGGCGCCGGTGGTGGAGCGCGGCGAGTATCGCGATCGTCGCGTTCAGGGGATTCGTCGCGTGATCCGGCATGATCCCGCGCGGGCCGACCGGGGAGGGGTCCCCACCGAGCGGGCCGCTCCTGCTCATGAGCCCCCCGAGCGCGGTGAGGTGGTTGCCGCCGCCGGCGAGCCCCGCGCGCGGCCCCTCGCTTCCGACGAGCGGCATGCGCACCATCACGATGTCGCCGCGGAGCGCGCGGGCGCCGTCGTAGTCCAGGCCCCAGCGCTCGACCGTCCCCGGCGTGAAGTTCTCCAGGAAGACGTCGCTCTCGGCGATCAGCCCGCGCAGCATCTCGAGGCCGGCGTCGGTCGCGAGGTCGAGGGCAACGCTGCGGCCGCCGGCGTTGTAGCTGTTGAACCAGCCGCTCATCTCGACGGTGCGCGCCTCGGGCGGCACCTCGGCGGGGAACGGCGGCACGCCGCGGGCCGGATCGACGCGCGTCGGCGTCTCCACCTTCACCACGTCGGCGCCCTGGTCGGCGAGCCACCGCCCGACCAGCGGCCCCGCGATGAACCAGGTGAGCTCGACGACGCGCACGCCCTGAAGCGGATAGCCCGCCACGCTAGATGATCCCCCGCGCGGCGAGCTGCTCGAGCCGGCCGCGGTCGATCCCGAGCTCGCCCGCGTAGACCTCGACGTTGTGCTCGCCGACGCGCGGCGCGGCGCGCGTCACGCCTGCCGGGGTGTCGGAGAGGCGGTAGGGCGGACCCGGGTAGTCGAACTCGAGGGCCCGCTCCGGGTCGGAGAGGGGGCGGAACCAGCCCCGGGCGTGCAGCTGGGGATCGCCGGCGATGCCGGCGGCCGTCTGGAGCGGGTAGAGCATGAAGCCGCGCGGGATGCTCCCGTCGCAGAGCTCGTCCATGGTGTGGAGGGCGAAGAAGGCGCGCACCGCGCGCTCCACCTCGCCGCGATGGGCCATGCGGAATGCGAAGTCGCCCCAGCGCTCGTCGCCCACCCACTCCGTGGCGATGCCGTCCTGCGCCATCCACTCGATGAACTCGGGCCAGTGCCGCGCCGGCACGGGCCCCCACCCGGCGACCACGTGACCGTCGGCGCACGGGTAGATGCCGTCCGCCGGCGGGCCCGCCTCGCCGGGGTCCGGCCGCCGCCCCTGATCGGAGCCGTCGTACTCGGCGCCGACGGCCATCTGCGCGCAGACGGCGGCGACGCACTCGGCCACCGAGACGTCGACGAGCCGCGCGCCGTCGCCCGGGCCCGGATCGTTGAGGGCGCCGAGCACGCCGACCGCCGCCTGCTGGCCGGTGACGATGAAGGCGAGCTCTCCGCCCCAGCGGTACGGAGGGTCGCCGCTCCATCCCATTGCGAGCAGGAGGCCGCCGGCGGCGGAGAGCGTCAGGTCGGTGCCGGGCCGCGCGGCGTCGGGCCCGCTCAGCCCGTGCGGCGTGATGGATGCCCACACGGCGCCGTCGCGCGCCTGCAGGACGGAGCGCCCGACGCCGAGCCCCTCGAGCCGGCCGCGGCCCGCGGCGTCGATGACGATGTCCGCCCCGGAGAGCAGCGCTCCGAGCAGCTCGTTCCCCTCATCGCTCCCGGCGCGCGCGGTGACGCCCCGCTTCCCGGCGTGCTCGTAGAGGAACGGGATGCTGCGCTCCCGGGCTTCGCCCCGGGCGAGCAGGGGCGGGCGGGCACGGTCCGGATCGCCCCCGGGCCGCTCGGCGAGGATGACGTCGGCGCCGAGCTCCGCGAGGATGCGCCCGCACGCCGCGCCGGCTCCCGCGATCGCGCTCCCGCCGAGCTCCACGACCCGCAGGCCGTCGAGCGGTCCCGTCGCCCGGGCTGCGCTCATCGCCTGCCGCCCGGCGGCGGCGCGGCCTGCTCGTCGGTCTCGATGAACCACTTCACGCGCTGCCGGCCGCGCGCCGCGTCACGGCCGTCCTCGGTCCGGGTCACGAACTCGATGGTGCGGAACCAGCAGCGGCCGGAGACGCCCTTGTCGACCCAGCGCGTGCGGACCCGTACCGGCTCCCCGAGCGGGACCGGGCGCTCCATCACGACCTGGAAATCCGAGCCCATCGCCTGCGGGATCACGCCCGGCCCCGGGGGGAACTCGACCTGGATGTCGTGCGCGTGAAGCAGCAGCGAGAGCGGCGGCGCGATGGGGCCTCCCCACGGGGTCTCGCCGCGGTACCAGGGCGTCTCGTCGCCGGCGATGTCGCAGAGCTCGGAGACGTCGGCCTCAGTCACCGTGCGTGAGACCTCGGCGACCGGGGCGCCGAGGCGCACTCCCGGCAGCACCCCCTCTGAGCCGCGCGTGCCGTCCCGGCTCTCGTCCCAGGGATCCCGTGCGCCGAGGCCGGCGCGGCCGACCAGGGCGATCCGGCCGGCGCGCGTCTCGACCGTGAGCGCGAGCTCACCGCCCTCGCCCGGGCTCGCCCGCTCGCGCACCTCTTCGTCGTCGAAGACGGGGGAGACCAGCTTGAGGTCCACCCAGCCGCCCTCGAACCAGCTCCCGCCGTAGGCCGCGACGACGGCGGGCACCACGGCCTGCGCGACGTGGTGCCCGAGGACGGGGCCGGCGCGGAAGCCGAGGCCGCGCGCGACGGCGTCCGAGTGTATCCCCGCCTCCTCCGAGGCGACGTTCGGCAGGATCCGCCAGCGTCCGTCGTAGGCCGCGGCCGGGCTCATCGTCTAGCCCCGCGGCAGCCCGAGCCCGCGCGTCGCGATGATGTTGCGCTGGATCTCCGGCGTCCCCCCGCCGACCAGCGCCGCCCACCGCACGTAGCTCTGCGCGAACTGCGCCTCCAGGGGCGAGTACGGCTCCTCCGGATCCCAGAGCGCCGAGTAGAGGCCGAAGACGGCGGCGCCGGTGCGCGCGAGGCGCTGTCCGCTCTCGCCCCCGAAGATGTGCGACGCCGAGGCCTCGTAGTTCGGGATGGTCCCCGCCTGCTGCATCGTGATGATGCGCAGCGAGAAGTTCGCCATCACGTTCGCCTCGATGTGGCGGTCGGCGATCAGCTGGCGCAGCGCGGTCAGACGCCCGATCTGCGAGCGCCGTTCGCCCTCGGGCGTCTTCAGGTAGCCGAGCAGCCCCTCGATGGCGCGCCGCGCCGCGATGGCGCCCGCGATGTTGGAGCGCTCGTTATCGAGGAGCGTCATGGCGACGTACCAGCCGCGGTTCTCCTCCCCGACGCGGTTGGCGACCGGGACGCGCACGTCCTCGAAGAAGTCCTCGTTGATCTCATGTCCGCCGGTCATGTCGATGATCGGCCGGATCTCGACCCCGGGCGAGCGGAGGTCGAGCAGGACGAAGGAGATCCCGCGGTGCTTCGGCGCCTCGGGATCGGTGCGGCAGAGCAGCACCATCCAGTCGGCGTAGTGGGCGTGCGTGGTCCAGATCTTCTGCCCGTTGACGACGTACTCGTCCCCGTCACGCACGGCCCGCGTGCGCAGCGAGGCGAGATCGGAGCCCGCGCCGGGCTCGGAGAAGCCCTGGCACCAGACCACGTCGCCATTGAGGATCGGCGTCAGGTGGCGCGCCTTCTGCTCCTCGCTGCCGTGCACGATGAGCGCCGGGCCGAGCATGCTGATGCCGACGTTGCTGCCGACCCCCGGAGCGTTGGCCGAGGCGAGCTCGGCGTTGAGGATGTACTGCTCCATCCAGCTCAGCCCGCCGCCCCCGTACTCGCGGGGCCAGTGGGGCGCCACCCAGCCCTTCTCGGCGAAGGCCGAGAACCACTCGTCGGCCGCCTGGCGCGCCCCCTCGTCCTCCTCGAGCCGGTCGCGGGCCCACTGCGTGTAGGCGGTGTACTCGTGCTCCGCCATCTTCCGGTAGCGCTCGGGCATGCGTGCGATGAGCTCGCGCACCTCCTGCCGGAAGCTCGCCTCCGCGGTCGTGTCGGTCCAGTCCATGGCCTCGCTCCATCACGGCGCGGCGGGGTCGCTCCCCACCGCATGCGTGATAGTAGCGACGCGGCTCCGCCGTTTCACCCGCGGGGCGGGAGCCGTCTCGGCTGACCGGGCGCCGCCGCAGGTACGCTAGCCGCCCGGGGCGACCGGCGGGCGGGCAGAGGGGGAGCGCATCGCGACCGGAGGAGCCGGCGCTGGGATCCGCCTGCCGTTCTTCTACGGGTGGGTCGTCGTCGCCGTCGGCTTCCTGATCGCCTTCAGCTCCGGCCCCGGGCAGTCGTACGTCTTCTCGGTCTTCCTCGACTCGATCATCGAGGACACCGGACTCTCCCGGACGACGATCTCGCTCCTCTACGCCGTCGGGACCGGCGTGAGCGCCGTGATGGTCGCGCTCGTGAGCCGCCTGGCGGATCGCGTCGGGCCCCGACTCGTCGCCACCCTCGTCGCGGCGGCGCTCGGGGCGGCCTGCTTCGGGATGGCGTTCGCGACGGGCCTCGTGGCCTTCTTCCTCGCCTTCGCCGCGCTGCGCGCGCTCGGGCAGGGCTCGACCCCGATCAACGCGACGCTGCTCACGGCGCAGTGGTTCGTGCTGAGGCGCGGGCGCGCGATGGCGATGATGGGTCTCGGGCTCGCGGCGTCGCTCGCCCTGCTGCCTCCGCTCTCGCGGCTCCTCATCGACGCCGTCGGCTGGCGCGAGGCCTACATCGCCCTCGGGGTGATGGTGTGGGCGCTCGTGATCCCGGCGACGCTGCTCCTGGCGCGCGACACGCCGGACGAGATGGGGCTCCACCCCGACGGCCTGGACCACCCGCCGCTCCGCGAGGCCGCCACCGGGCCGGGTGACTCCGGCGAGCGCCGCGTCTTCTCCTCCCTCACGTTCTGGCTGCTCGCGCTTCCGCTCACCACCTCGCCCTTCGTGGTGACGGCGCTCGTCTTCCACCAGGCGGGGATCTTCGCCGAGCGCGGGCTCTCGGCCGGGGTCGCCGCCGCCGTCTTCGTCCCGTTCGCGCTCACGACCGCCCTCTCCTCCACGCTCGCCGGCTTCGCCGTCGATCGTCTCGGCCCGGTGCCGCTCTTCCTGCTCTCGATGCTTCTGCTGCTCCTGGCGCTCGGCGCCTCCCGGCTCATCGAGAGCGCCGCCGACGCCGTGCTCTACGCCTCCCTGCTCGGCACCAGCAGCGGGGCGCAACGCATCGTGCAGAGCGTGCTCTGGGCTCACTACTACGGCCGGCACGGGCTGGGGCGGGTGCAGGGGTCGGCGACCTCGATCATGATCCTGATGTCGGCGCTGGGGCCGCTCCCGCTCGCGGTGCTGGAGGGGGCGAGCGGCACCTACGCCACCGGCATCGCGGCGATGGCGGCGCTCCCGGTGCTGGCCGGCGCCGGAATCCTGGTGGCCCGGCTCCGGGCGGCCTCGCTCGAGGCGGGCTAGCGGCCCGCGGGACGTGCCTGCTCGGGCCGCTCCCGGCGGTCGGGGCTCCTCGCGAGGAAGACGAGCGCCGCGCTCGCCAGGACGAGCGCGGAGAGCACGACGAAGATCCCCTCGTAGCTCCCCGTCCGGTCGTAGTAGTAGGCGACCAGCACCGGGCCCGAGGCCCCGAGCCCGATCGCGACCGGCATCGCCGAGCTCCGCACCGCGCCCAGGTGGCGCCTGCCGAAGAAGCTGGCCCACATGATCTCCTGCACGGGGACGTAGCCGGCCATCCCCGAGCCCATCGCGAAGAAGCCCAGGGCGACGAGCGGGAGGCTCTGCGCGCGGGCGCCGAGCACGATGACGAGCACGCCCGTCCCCAGCGCGACGAAGGCGGCGCTCGCGAGCCGCCTCGGGTCGACGCGCTCGGCCGCCACGCCCCAGAAGGGCCGGGAGAGGAGCCCCGGCACGGTGAGGACGGCGAGCATGGCGGCCGCGGTCGGGCGCGAGAAGCCGGCGTCGGTGAGGAGCGGGATCGCCTGCGTGACCAGCCCGAGCAGGGTGAGCCCGACCGCCCCGAAGGCGACGACGATGAGCCAGAGCGCGCTCGTGCGCAGCGCCTCGCCGCGGGTGAGCGAGGTGACGTAGTCGAGACGCTCGCGTTCGGCGTCGGCGCTCCCCGCCGGCCCGTCCGGGGAGCGCCCGTCCGGCCGGAGCCCGTAGTCCTCGGGCTGGCGGCGCATCATGAGGGAGGCGGGGAGGATGAGCGTCGCGGCGACGAGGGCGAGCACGCGCCAGCCGGCCTCCCAGCCGTGGGCGTCGACGACCGGGGTGAGGGAGTTGGGCACGACGATGCCGGCGAGCGAGAAGCCGCAGGCGGCGATGCCGATGGCGCGGCCCCGGTAGCGGACGAACCACTTCGAGAGCGCGACGTTGACGACGAGCGAGCCGGCCATCCCCAGGCCGATGGGCTGGATCAGTCCGCGCAGCAGCACCCACTGCCAGAGCTCCCTGACCTCCGCCGTCAGGAGCAGCGCGGCGACGGTGAGCGAGGTGCCCGCGAGCATCAGCCCGCGTCCGCCGCGGCGGTCGATGTGGCTGCCGATGGCGAGAGCCGTCGCCGCCGTGACGAACTGCCCGATGGTGAAGGAGATGATGAACTCGGCGCGCGACCAGCCGAGCTCCTCCGTCATCGGCTCCAGGAAGACGCCCGGCAGGTAGCCGACGAGCCCGGCGCCCATGACCATGTTGGTGATGGTCGCGGCGACGATCATGTACCAGCCGAAGTAGACGCCCCGGAGCCGCGCGAGCGGGCCGGGCGCGCTCATGGCGCTCCCCCCGCCCGGAGGGCACCGCCGCCGGCCGGGCCGTGCGCCGGCACGCTAGCCCCCGGCCCGGGGCGGGGGCGCGGAGCGGAGGTCGGCGTCGGTCGGGACGACGAAGCGCCGCCGGAGCTCCGGCCAGGTCAGCACCACCAGCGAGAGCGCGAGGAGGCCCTCGACCGACATCAGCGTCGTCGCTATGGGCGCCCCCAGCAGCTCGGCGGTGACGCCGACGCTCAGCGCCCCGATGGGGTTCCCGCCGAGCGCCATCGAGGCGGTCCCGATCACGCGCCCGCGCAGCTCGGGCGGAGCGCTCGCGACGAAGAGCGTCGTCTGCATGGAGGTGTAGGAGGCCATCCCGAAGCCGGCCACCCAGAGCAGCAGCAGGGAGAGCAGGAAGATCTCGGAGCGCGAGAAGAGCAGCACCATGGTCATGAAGAGCGCGATGCCGCCGACGTAGAGGAAGGTGTAGATGCGCGTCGGCGCCAGGCTCGCGATGAGCGTCGCGCCGATGAGCGCCCCCAGCCCCTCGGTGGACTGCAGCATCCCCACGCCGACGGCGCCGAGACCCAGCGTCTCCTTCCCGATCACCGGCAGCATCGTCAGGTAGGGGAAGCCGAAGACGTTCATCAGGAGGCTCGCCAGGAAGGCGCCGGTGAGGAGGCTCCGCCTGCGGATGTAGCGCACGCCGTCGAGCAGGTCGGCGAGGGGGGCCTGCGCCGCGCCGCTCCGCGGCGGCGGCGTGTAGGAGAGCGTAGCCAGCACGCCGAGCGCGAGCACGAAGGTCACGGCCTGCGTGAGGAAGGCCGCCTCGGCGCCGATGCCGGCGAGCAGGATGCCGCCGGTAAGCGGCCCGAAGACCCGCGTGAGCGAGCTCGTCCCGATGTCGAGCGCCATCGCGCGGCCGATCAGATCCCGGGGGACGACGTCGCCGAGCATGGCGCGCCGCACGGGGAACTCGACCGCCCAGAGCGTCCCGACCGCGAAGGAGGCGGCGAGCAGGTGCCAGTACTCGATGCGGTCGGTGAGCACGAGCACGCCGAGCACCGCCGTGACGGCGGCGAGCAGCGC
>VYDC01000115.1 GCA_009843585.1 Chloroflexota bacterium
CCTGCGACCAGCTGCGCGAAGTCCGCGAGAATGCCGGTGGAGGCAACCACCGCGATGGGCTCGGCCTCGGCGGCCGGAGCGGCGGTGGTCTGCGTCTCGTCGTCGCCGCCTCCGCACGCGATGAGCGCGGCGCCGATGAGCGCAGCACTGAGCAGCGCGATGGGTGCGCCGAGACGGCGCCAGAGCACGCGAGACATAGGTAATCCCTCCGATGCACCAGTCAGATCGCCAGCAGATTATGATACGAAGTCTCAGTTAGACGGGCAATACCCGCTCTCGGGAAGCGGGACGCTCACCGGCGACTCGCCGGCCGCGACGATCAGAACGCCGACGAGTACACCAGCGGCGCGAGCAGCGCGATCGCCCCGGACAACGCCTCGCGAGGCTCCGTCCCCATCAGGGCTGCCGCCGTCTCCACTCGACCGGAACGCGGCCGCGGCCGGACGGACTCACACCTCGTAGCAGGCTGCGAATCGCCCCGGGGCCTTCTCCTCCAGCGGGGGGTGCGGACTGCTCTCGCAGGTCGACGTCGCCTGGGGGCACCTCTCGTAGAAGCGGCAACGGGGCGGCGGATCCACCGGGGCGGCGACCTCCCCGCTGATCGCCGGCGGGTCGCGGCGGTGCTCGGGATCGGGCACGGGCACGGCCGAGAGGAGAGCCCGGGTGTAGGGGTGGAGCGGGTGCCTGAGCAGCTCCTCCGTCTCCGCCAGCTCGACGATCTTCCCCATGTACATCACGGCGATGCGGTCGCACATGTATCGGGCGACGGCGAGATCGTGGGTGATGTAGAGGTAGGCAACGTCCAGGCCGCGGGCGAGCTGCTCCATGAGCGACATGATCCCCGTGCGGCTGGAGACATCCAGCATGGACGTCGGCTCGTCGGCCACCACCAGCGACGGCTCGAGAACCAGCGCGCGGGCGATCGCGACCCGCTGGCGCTGCCCCCCGGAGAGCTCGTGCGGGTACCGGAAGAGGAACGACGACGCCGGCGTGAGTCCGACCAGGGTCAGGATCTCGGCGACCCGATCCACCCGGTCGAGTGCGTTCCCGATCCGCTGCACGGCGAGGGGCTCTGCGATCGTGTCGTAGATCGTCCGCCGCGGGTTCATCGATCCGTAGGGGTCCTGGAAGATGAGCTGGACCTGACGACGGAAGTCCCTGAGCCGCCCTCCCGTGAGGGTGGCCGCATCGACGGGCTCGCTGGGAGCCTCGTCCCCGCTCGCGTCCGCAAAGCAGAAGGAGATGCTGCCGGCCGTCGGCTCCAGCAGCTTGACGAGGAGCTTCCCGACCGTCGTCTTCCCGCAGCCCGACTCACCCACCAGGCCGAGGCTCTCTCCCCGGCCGATGCGGAAGGAGACGCCGTCGACGGCGTGGACGAATCCCGACGGCTTCCGGAACACGTTCCCGGCGACCGGGAAGTGCTTGACCAAGCCGTCGACCTCGACCAGGGGGAGGTCGTGAGTCACCGCCGCGTCGCCGGGCCGGGGCATCATGCGGGGTCGACGGGAACGGCGGCCGGGTCCAGGGGGTGCCAGCACTCGGCCCACTGGCCGCCCCGCCCGACCCGCGGCGGGCTCTGCTCGCGGCAGAGAGCGGTCGCGTAGGCGCAGCGGGGATGGAAGGCGCAGCCCGACGGCGGGTCGGCGAGATCGGGCGGCTCGCCGGAGAGGGAGGCGAGGCGCCGCTTCTCGCCGCTCACGCTCGGGAACGACGACATCAGGGCCTCGGTGTAGGGATGCAGCGGCGAGCGGAAGACGGCGGCCGTCTCCCCGAGCTCGACGAGCCGCCCCGCGTACATCACGCCGACGCGATCGGTCACCTCCGCCACCACGGCCATGTCGTGCGTGATGTAGATGATGCTGATGCCGAGCTGCCCCTGGATCGCCTTCAGTTCCCGCAGTATGCGATCCTGCACGATCACGTCGAGCGCGGTCGTCGGCTCGTCGGCGATGACGATGTCGGGATCGCAGGAGAGCGCCATCGCGATCACCACCCGCTGGCGCATGCCGCCGCTCAGCTCGTGCGGGTAGCGCTCCATCACCCGGGGATCCAGGCCGACCAGCCGGAACAGGCGCGCGACCCTCGCGCGGGCGCTGGCGACCGTCTCCTCCACCCCGTGCGCCTCGATCGCCTCGAGGACCTGCTGCCCGACCCGGTACACCGGGTCGAGCGAGTTCATCGCCGCCTGGAAGACCAGGGAGATCCGGCGCCAGCGGACCCGCCTCATCTCCTCCTCGGGGAGGGACAGCAGTCCCTCGCCGTCCAGGAGGACCTCGCCGCCCGCCGGCCGCGCGTTGTCGGGCAGGAGCCTCATCAGGGACTTTGCGAGGGACGTCTTCCCGCAGCCCGACTCGCCGACCAGCCCCAGGGCCTCGCCGCGCGCCAGGTCGAAGCTCACGTCACGGAGCGCCCGCACCTCCCCCTGCCGCGTCGAGTAGCGGAGCCCGAGGCCGGTCACCCTCAGGATGGGAGCGCTCGGAGGGGCTACCACGAGATGGACCCCATTCGCTCAGCCATCCCGGCGGCTCAGCCGCGGGTTGACGACCTCGTCGAGCGCCCGGCCTGCCAGATAGAACGCGCTGCACAGGAAGGTGATGGAGGCGCCGGCGGGGAGAACGAGCCACCAGTACCTCGTGCCCGAGAGCAGGTACCCCCCGGTGTTGGCGGTGTGGATCATGATCCCCCAGCTCATGCGGATGTCGAGCAGGCCGAGGAAGGAGAGCACCGCCTCGGCGAAGATCGCGCTCGTGACGGTGAACATCATGTAGAGCAGGGAGAGCGGCAAGAGGTTCGGCACGATGTGCACGAAGATGATCCGGAACTGGCCGCCGCCGGTCATGCGGGCCGCGTCGATGAAGGGCCTGACCTTGATGCTCAGCGCCTGGGACTTGAGCACGATGGCCGTGCCGCCGAAGCCCCCGAGCACACCGATCACGAGCGCGAGATAGAAGAGGCTCAGGTCGAAGAGGCCGCTGAGGACGATGAGCAGCGAGATGCTCGGGAGCGCGATGATGAGGTCGGCCAGCCTCATGAAGAAGGCGTCGACCAGCCCGCCGTAGTAGGCGGAGACGGCGCCGACGGTGGTCGCGATGGCCACCGTGACCAGCGCCGCCGTGATCCCGAGGACGAACTCGGACCCCGTGCTGAAGAGGAGCTGGCTGAGCACGTCCCGCCCCAGGGGGTCGGTGCCCAGCGGGTGCTTCCAGCTCGGCGGCGCGGGCTGCTCGGTGGCGTCGAAGGCGTACCCGGTCACCGGGTCGTAGATGTCGGCATCCCAGACGGTCCCCATCAGGACGGGGTGGGAGAGCGCCATCACGGCGAAGAGCACAATGATGACGAGGGCCAGGAGTCCGATGCGGCTCTCCAGGAAGACGGCCGCGCCGTTCCGGAAGGAGCGCAGCACCAGCCGCGTCCTGGCGTGAAGGAGGCGGAGCCGCCCGCCGCCCGGCTCGACCCGGGGAGGGCCGGCCGAGGCGTCGGGGAGCAAGGAGCCCTTCGACCGCGACCACCTCATCGGTAGCGAATCCTCGGATCGAGACAGGCGTAGAGCACGTCGACCACCAGGTGGGCGAGCAGGGAGAGGAAGCCGATGAAGACGATCGCCCCCATGACGAGGGGCAGATCCTCGGTCCGCACGGCCTCGAGCAGGGTCAGCCCGATGCCGGGCCACGAGAAGACGCTCTCCACGATGACGCTCCCGTCGATCGCGAAGACCAGGCTGTAGATGAGGCTCGTGACCACCGGCAGGAGCGCGTTGCGGGCCGCGTGCCGGTCGCGGACCTGCGCGTCGGGCAGCCCCTTGGCGCGCGCCGCCATGACGAAGTCCTCGCGCACCGTCTCCAGCATGCTGTTGCGCGTCAGCAGCATCGTTCCCGCGAAGGAGATGAGGGTGAGCGTCGCGACGGGCAGGATCATGTGCCTCAGGATGTCCAGCGCCAGGTTGCCGATGCCCGACAGATACCAGGCCAGAGCGAGGACGAGCGCACCCGCGAGGAGGAGCGGGACGGCAGATCTCCTCCCCCCGATCCGTTGCGATCGCCTCGATGCGAACGAGACGAGGGAGGCGAAGGCGAGGAAGGCGGCCGCGGTCAAAAGCATCAGGCTGAAGACCGATGTGGAGCTGACGTCCGCATCCCGCCACACCAGCGGATCCAGGAACTTGCCGACCGGCAGC
Organism: Chloroflexota bacterium; assembly: GCA_009843585.1. GTDB lineage: Bacteria > Chloroflexota > Dehalococcoidia > UBA2979 > UBA2979 > VYDC01. The sequence goes on from VYDC01000115.1 coordinate 4,175, forward strand.
CAGCCCAGCCTGAAGGCGAAGATCCAGATCATCATCAGCGCGAAGGCGGGGGTGAAGGCGGTGAAGAGGGCCGTCCCGGAGATGGTGGCCGCGTACTCGAGGATCCCGCCCCGGCGCCAGGCGATCGCCTTCCCGAGCAGGAACCCGACATAGAAGGAGACGGCGGTGGCCGACACGAACAGCACGATGGTGCGGGGCAGCCGCTCCGCGAGGACGTCCAGCACCGGGCGCGGGAAGTGGCCGAAGGAGACGCCGAAGTTCCCCGTGACCGTGTTCCGCATGTGGATGAGGTACTGCTCCCAGACGGGCCGGTCCAGGCCGAACGTCGCCCGCATCTGCTCCCTGACGTCGGGCGGGAGATCCGGGTTGAGCGCGTAGAACGAGGCGTAGTCGCCGGGCTGGGCCTGCACCAGGACGAAAGTCACCGTGAGTATCAGGAAGAGGGTGAGGATCATCTGCGATACGCGGCGAAGCAGGTAGCCGGCCACCGGGCCCGCCTCCCGACTTCAGCGACCGCTCGAGCCCCGGCGGCGCGGGCTCATCGGAAGGTGACGAGGCTCGTGAGGCCGGCGGACTCCTGAAGTCCGCCCAGGATCTCGGTGTAGGGGAAGTCGATCCGGTCGCTGCGGAACGTCTCGACTATCGGCGTCGTGAAGAGCACGACGTAGGGCAAGTCCTCCGCCAGGAACTGCTGCATCCGGAAGACCTGCTCACGCGCCGCATCCACATCGGTCTCCGCGAGGAAGTCGTCGGCGAGGCGGTCGTACTCCGGGTTGCTGTACCCGCCGGCGTTGCGCCCCTCGAGGCCGGAGTAGCGGCTGTGGAAGAAGGTCTCGAGATAGTCCGGGAAGAGGGTCAGGCCCCAGCCGAGGATCCACATGTCGAAGTCCTGCTGGGTGAAGACCTTGTCCACGATCAGGTTGAAGCCGGTGAGGTCGGCCCTCAGCGGGATGCCGACCTCGTTCATCCAGCGCTCGATCCAGATGGCGAACGTCGACCGCAGCGGATCGTAGCCGGCGCTCGGAGCTATCAGGCTCATGGGCGGGACGGGCTCGCCGTTCGGCATGCGCAGCCCCTCGCCGCGCTCCTCCATGAAGGCTCCGTCGTCGCTCATCCGGGGCTCGACCTCCCAGGTGAAGCCCGCGCCCTTAAGGAGCTCGACCGCTCTCGCGACCCGCTCCGCCCTCGACATGCCGCGCCCGATCATGGGCACGTCGCCGTTGTGCCAGGCCGTGTTGCCCTCCGGCACCATCGTGTACACGGGGATCGCCACGCCCTGGAGCACGGTCTCGGTCAGGAACTCCTTGTCGATGAGCGTGGCGACCGCCTCCCGGAAGGCCCGATCATCCATCGGCGGCTTGCGGAAGTTGAAGCCCAGGTAGCGGACTCCCGAGGAGGGATTCTCGATCGTCGTCAGCCCGTCCTCGCCCTGCAGCTGCTGCTGCAGCCCCTTCGAGAGCCCCAGGGGGTTGAGCATGAAATCGATGTCCCCCTTCTTCAGCGCCAGCACCGTCGCGTCCTGGCTGCCGTAGATGGAGTAGATCGCGCTGTCGGCGAACGGCCCGACGGTGAACTCGAGGGCCTTCTCGCCCTCGGGGGTCCCGTACGCGGAGAACTCGTACGCGCCCGGCTTGACCTCGCCGTAGGCGCCGTTGGCGTACAGGGTCACCACGCTCCCGGTGAAGTAGAAGCCCTCGTTCCTGTCCTTCTCGGCGTAGGCGCCCTGCTCCCACCTGTCGAAGACGAATCCCCCGGCTGAGGGCTCGCCCTCGGGAACGTGGGCGTACAGCACCCTCTGCTGCTCCGTGATGTCGCCGGCCTGTCTCGCCTCGGCCACGACGGGCTCCCAGTAGGCACGCGAGAGGACCGGCATGAAAGCCAGGCCGAACTGCCAGCGCGCCAATCCGGGCCTCTTCGTGAAGTAGATCTTCAGCGTGTAGGGATCGAGCGCCTCCGCGTGGTCGAAGAACTCCGGGTCGACGATGGAGGGCCAGTTCCCCGTCAGCTGCAGATCGCGCGCGACGTGAGCGGTGAAGACGAAGTCGTCTGCCGTCACGTCGGTGCCGTCGCTCCACTCCACGCCCTGCTTGAGCTCGATCTCGGTGCTCCAGAGGGTCCTGCCCCCGACGACCTCCTCGCGGAGCGGCGACGGGAAGTCCGCGGCGAGCGAGGGCACCCAGTCGAATCGCTGGCCCGAGTAGGAGAAGAGGACGGGCTTCGTGTCCGACAGGACGTAGCCATTCCAGGTGGTCCCATCCGGCCCGAGGTAGGACCAGTGGTTGGTGGTGGTCAGGTCCGCCGTGATCCCGAGCTGGTAGATGCGGTCCCCCTGCACGGCGTCCGCGCCGGACGCCGCCGAGGAGCCCCCGCGCGCGCCTCCGGCCGTCGACTCAGAAGCCGGCGCGGGGTCGGACGTGCCCCCGCCACACGCCAGCTGAAGTGACAGCAGCGCGACGAGAGCGGGGATGGCAAGCCGTCGGATCGCGTTCACAGAGAGCGTCGCTTGCGGTGAGCCAGCCGACCGGCGAGCCGCGCACACGCATCTCGACTCGACCGGATCATCAGGGCCGCGTCTTGTTGCAAGGGGCACGCACAATCATGAGAGCAGGGTGCCGATACGCAGTCTCGAATCGCGCCCTGTGACTGTCAAGCGCAGGAAATCCCAGCCGCACGGCCAGCCGGCTGACGGCCTCGCTGGTCCTCCGCGAACGGCGAACTCTCCGCTGGGAGAGTCCGCGCGGCCGCGGGACCGACCGGCAGGTCGGCGAACACGGTCTGGCTTGTGGCGACCCCGATCGAATCGCCGAGGACGTCCCCTTGGGTGTTTGGTCGGGCCCTCCGGCGATGAAGTGCGCCGTCCCTACACACGCGTCGGCCCGTACACCGTGAAGCCGTCCCCCGTGTCCTCGAAGCGCGCGTCCGCAGGGTAGGACAGCACCGTGCGCATCATCATCGCGTCGCCGGCCGAGCCGCCAAAGTTGAGGATCGCCGCTAGGTAGGAGGCGTCGGCCGCGACGCCGCCCGCGGGTGCGAGGGCCATGATCGCCAGCAGCAGGACCGTCAGCCCCAGCGCCGGCGCGAGGCCGGCCACGAGATAGCCGCTCTTGGTCAGGTAGGAGCCGGGCGCCGAAGCGTAGAAGACCGGGCCGAACTTCGTCCTGAGTTTCACCCCGAACTGCGGGCGGGCGCCCAGTGCGAGAAAGGCGACGCCGTGCGTCAACTCATGCAGCACCAACGCCAGCACCAGGCCGAGGAGCAGGTCCAGCGCGTCGAGGTTGATCGAGGCGGCACCGGACTTCAATGACAGGATGGCAGAGCCGACACTGGCTGCGGCGACCATCGAGGCCAGGGACAGCAGCAGGAGCACAACGATCCGCCAGCGTGGGACGCGACCGAGGTCCCAGCGCCCGATTCTCGCGTAGCCCTCCGGCAGGCTGGTAGCCAACGTCGAAACCCTCGTCCTGCTGGCCCGCCACCGCCGCCTAGCGCTCGACTCTCCCGACCCGAGTCCGTCAGCCCCGCGAGACACCGAGTGCAGCGGACTGAGACTCACCCGGGGCGCCACGCGGTGCGCCGTCGGCGATGCCATATCGGGACCAGCCGAGATCCTCAACGCGCGAGTCGAGGCCCCGCAGGGTGACCTCGCGCAGGGTCCGCGCCACGAGCAGGCCCGTCGGACGTGGCACGCGGAACCGACATCGGGGTCGAGTATAGGCAGCGCCCGTGCCGGCCGATTCGAGACCTGGAGAGTGGCGACCCCGATCGGATTCGAACCGACGATCTCCACCGTGACAGGGTGGCGTGTTAAACCGCTACACTACGGGGCCGCGAGTCCACATTCACGGTAGTCGTGGGCAATCTGCCGGTCAACGGCACGCGACCTTCCTCGCCGCACCGCGTCTCGATAGACTGGCGCACGGAGAGGGTCGGCACGATGTCCAGGAGCCGCCGCACGCGACGAGGCCGCAGGGCTCGACCGCGCACGCCCGCCACGCCCGCGTCCCAGTCCGAGTCCCTCGCGGAGTCTGCGATGCCGGAGCGTGCGGCGCTCGCCGCCCCGCCCGTCACCGCAAGCCCGGTCCCGCGATCGCGCCGCACCACCTATCCCTACATCGGTGGCGAGCTCATCCGCGTGCTCATGGTCTCGATCGCTAGTTTCGGCCTGCTGGCGCTGCTGATCGCCGTCGACAGGCTGCGGTAGCGCGCGCCTACCGGAGCCGCTCCCACGCGACCATCACCCCCGCCACCACCGCGACGAGGCCGCTCACGTCCCGGGTGACGAGATCGAGCTCACCGCTCACCGCCAGGCGCACGATCCCGGTGCCCACGAGAGCGGCGAGCGCGATGACCTGCATCGCCCTCCCGCGCTTGCCGCCCGCCGCAAGGTCGATCGCGTAAGCGACGACGCGGCCCGCAGCCGCCCCGCCGAGGAAGGCGAGCACCAGCAGCACGAGGCCGGCCCGGGGCGTCGGCGGGAGCAGCAGCGCCCCTCCCACTCCGAGCAGGGCGCCGAGCGGCGCCGCCGCCCCGAGCGCCCGCGCGTAGTGGCCGAGCGCCAGCTCGTACATCGGGAGCCGCCTCACGGCGGCGCAGTCCGCACAGCGGAAGCCGACCGGCGTCCCCACCATGCAGCGCGGGCAGATTCGCGTCCCGCAGCGCTGGCAGCCGAGCTCGGTGCCCGTGTCGATGTGGTCGCAGCTGGCGCGTGGCACGGCGTGACCGCCTAGGACGATGGCCCGCGGGCGCGCGGCGGTGCCGGCTCGGGCACGCGGCACCCGCGGCGCCCGACCTCCTCGAGCAGGCGCTCCACCACCTCGTCGGGGAGGGGTATGTCGCCCGGCTCGCGCTCGCGCTGCCCGGGCAGCGCGTGGAAGTCGGAGCCGCCGAGCGGGAAGAGCCCGAGGCCGTCGGCGAGCTCCCTGAGCTCCTCGACGAGCTCCGGCACATAGTCCTTGTAGTAGACCTCGATCCCGAAGAGGCCCGCCCCGGCGAGGCGCCTCGCGATCTCCGCGTGCTCCCTCGTGAAGGAGGGGTGGGCGAAGACGGAGATGCCGCCCGCCTCCGCGATCATCTCGATAGCGCGCTCCGGCTCGAGCTTCTCGCGGCTCACGTACCCGGGGCCGTCGTTGGCGAGGAAGCGGTCGAACGCCTCGCGGATGCTCGCGACGTGGCCGCGCTCGAGCAGCGCCTGCGCGATGTGCGGCCGGCCTATAGAGGCGTCGCCCGCGATCTCGCGCACGCGCTCCCAGTCGATCGGGGCGCCCAGCCCCTCGAGCGCCTCCACGATCGCCCTCCCACGGGCGACGCGGTTCTCCCGGAAGCGCGCGAGCTCGGCCGCGAAGGACACGTCGTCCGGATCGACGAAGAGGCCGAGCATGTGGAGCTCGCTGCCGGGGAGATCGCAGGAGAGCTCGACGCCCGGGACGAGCCGCATCCCCGGGAGCTCGCGCGCCGCCTCGCGCGCCTCGGCGATCCCCTCGAGCGTGTCGTGATCGGTGAGCGCGAGAACCCGGACGCCGTTTCGCCAGGCGAGGCGAACGAGCTCCGCGGGCGTGAGTGTGCCGTCGGAGCGGGTCGAGTGGGTGTGGAAGTCGCCGCGGCTCACGCCGCCCCCCGGGGCCCGCCGCCCGCCGGGCGCTCACGCAACGAGGCACCCCCGGTCGACGCGCTCGATGGCCGTCGCCAGCCTGCTCCCCACGTCGATGTCGATGAGCACCGACTGCAGCACCGCCTCATCGCCGGAGGCGACCGGGAGGCGCGTCGGCATCCCGGTCAGGAAGCGGTCGATGACCGACTCGGCGTCGTCCCCGATCACGGAGTCGAGCACCCCCGCCATCCCGAGGTCGCCGACGTGCGCCGTCCCGCGCGGCAGCAGCCCCGGGCAGGGTCCCGGGGGGGGGGGGGGGGGGAGGGGGGGCACC
>VYDC01000204.1 GCA_009843585.1 Chloroflexota bacterium
ACACCGACGCGTCCGGGCGGAGCGGACCCCCCGACTGAAGAGCGCGGGCGAGGCCGGTCGGGCCAGGCTCCCCGACCACGGCGACACGGAACGCTCCACGACTGTCCACTTGACGCGGCTGCCTCGCGATGAGAACGTGTGTTCTCTTACGACACGGAGGCACGCGTGCCCGTCGTCCACCCGCCCGTCCAGCTCCGCGGCTACTGCCGCGCGCGCGGCCACGAGCGCCTGCGCGCCTGCCGGGAGTACGATTGCCCTCAGTGCGGGCTCGTGCTCGACCGCGACGTCAACGCGGCACGGAACATCCTCGCCCGGGCGTACCCGGAGCGGGACGGGGCCGGCGATTCGCCCCGGAGTGCGCGATCGGCCCAGGCGGATGCACTCGGAATCGTCGCTTGACCCGCGTCAAGTAGACAGTCGCCCGAGGTGAAGATGGAGCCGTCGGCGCCCGGGGATCGCCCCCGGCCCGGCGAGGAGGCGGCACCGGTGGCGGACGGCGGAGCCGGGACGCGCCTCGATGAGATCGTCGTCACCGGCGCGCGCGAGCACAACCTGCGCGACATCTCGGTGGAGATCCCCCGCGATCGCCTGGTCGTGCTCACGGGGGTCTCCGGCTCCGGCAAGTCCTCGCTCGCGTTCGACACGATCTACGCGGAGGGCCAGCGCCGCTACGTGGAGTCGCTCTCGGCATACGCGCGGCAGTTCCTGGGCCTCATGGAGAAGCCGGACGTCGACCACATCGAGGGACTCTCTCCCGCCATCTCGATCGACCAGCGGGGCGTCTCGCGCAACCCGCGATCGACCGTCGCCACGGTCACCGAGATCTACGACTATCTGCGCCTGCTCTTCGCGCGCGCCGGCATCCCGCACTGCCCGCACTGCGGGGAGGTGATCCGCCGCCAGACGGTGCAGCAGATCGTCGACGCGATCCTCTCGGAGCCGGCCGGAGCGCGCGCGCTCGTGCTCGGCCCCATGATCCGCCACAAGCGGGGCGAGCACCGGCAGGTGCTCGACGACGTGCGCCGCGCCGGGTTCATCCGGGTCCGCGTCGACGGCGAGGTGCACGAGGTCGACGAGGCGCCAGCACTCGACCGCTACAAGTGGCACGACATCGACGTCGTCGTCGACCGCATCGTCATCCCCGAGGCCGAGAGCGAGGGTCGCGACGAGCTCCGCCAGCGCGTCGCCGACTCGGCGGAGCAGGCGCTCGCGCTGGGCGAGGGGATGCTCGTCCTCGCGCCCGAGGGCCGCCCCGAGCAGACCTTCTCGGAGCACTTCGCGTGCCCCAGCGCCGACCATCCGCCCTACTCCGTGGGCGAGATCGAGCCCCGCAACTTCTCCTTCAACAGCCCGCACGGCGCCTGCCCGGCCTGCACCGGACTCGGGATCCAGATGCAGATCGACGAGGAGCTGGTCGCGCCGAACCGCACGCTCTCTATCGCGCAGGGCGGCCTCGTCCCGCTCCAGCGCCTGGCGACCTCGCTCAGCTGGTACCGCCGCCGCATCGAGGCGCTCGGGGCGATGCACGGCTTCGACCTCGACACGCCGCTCGCCGACCTCACGCCGGAGCAGTGGCGCCTGCTCATGCACGGCACCGGCGAGGAGCGCATCCCCGTCCAGTACCGGACGCGGCGAGGGCACGAGAACCGCTACGAGATCCGCTGGGAGGGGGTCCTCACCAACCTGGAGCGGCGCTACCGGGAGACCGAGTCGGACTGGGTCCGCTCCGACATCGAGCGCTACATGGTCGCCGTGCCGTGCCCGGACTGCGGCGGCGCCCGCCTGCGCCCCGAGATGCGGGCCGTCACCGTCGACGGCCGGTCGATCACCGACGTCGCGGCCCTCTCGGTCGCCGACGCCGCGCGCTGGATCGAGGGCCTGCGGGGGGAGCGGTCGCCCCTGGGAGCGCGCGAGCGCCAGATCGCGCGCCAGATCCTCCAGGAGATCGGGGGGCGTCTCTCCTTCCTGCGCGACGTCGGGCTCGAGTACCTCACGCTCGACCGCGCCGCCGCCACGCTCTCCGGCGGCGAAGGGCAGCGCATCCGGCTCGCGACGCAGATCGGGTCGGCCCTGATGGGGGTGCTCTACGTCTGCGACGAGCCCTCCATCGGCCTCCACCCGGTCGACAACCAGCGGCTGATCCGCACGCTCACGCGCCTGCGCGATCTCGGCAACACCGTGCTCGTCGTCGAGCACGACGAGGCGATGATGCGCGCCGCCGACCACGTCATCGATCTCGGCCCCGGCGCCGGTGAGCATGGCGGGCGCGTCGTCGCGACGGGGACGCCGGATGAGGTGGCCGCGCACCCGGACTCGCTCACGGGCGCCTACCTCTCGGGGCGGCGCAGCATCCCGATGCCGACGGCGCGCCGCGCAGGGAGCGGGGAGTCGCTCACGGTGCGCGGCGCGCGCGAGCACAATCTCCGGCGCATCGACGTGGAGATTCCGCTCGGCTGCTTCGTGGGCGTCACCGGGGTCTCCGGCTCCGGGAAGTCGACCCTCGTCAACGAGATCCTGGCCAAGGCGCTCGCGCACGAGCTGCACGGCGCGCGCGCCCGTCCGGGTGCGCACGACGCCATCGAGGGGCTGGAACACGTCGACAAGGTCGTGGTCATCGACCAGTCGCCGATCGGGCGGACGCCGCGCTCCAACCCCGCCACCTACACCGGGCTCTTCACGCTGGTGCGGGAACTCTTCGCCCAGGTGCCGGAGGCGCGCGCCCGGGGCTACAAGCCGGGGCGGTTCTCCTTCAACGTGAAGGGAGGCCGCTGCGAGGCCTGCTCCGGCGACGGCTACAACCAGATCGAGATGCAGTTCCTCCCCGACGTCACCGTCGCGTGCGAGGTCTGCCACGGCCGCCGCTACAACCGGGAAGCGCTGGAGATCCACTTCCGCGGCCGGAGCATCGCCGACGTGCTGGAGATGACGGTCACCGAGGCCCTCGAGCTCTTCGAGGCCTTCCCGCGTCCGCGGCGCAAGCTCGAGACGCTCGCCTCCGTCGGCCTCGGCTACATCCGCCTCGGCCAGCCGGCGACGACGCTCTCCGGCGGCGAGGCCCAGCGCATCAAGCTCGCCACCGAGCTCTCGAAGCGCTCGACGGGACGCACCCTCTACATCCTGGACGAGCCGACGACCGGGCTCTCCTTCTCGGACACCGAGTCGCTGCTCCGGGTCCTCCAGAGGCTCGTCGACGGCGGCAACACCGTGATCGTGATCGAGCACCACATGGACGTGGTGAAGAACGCCGACTGGCTCATCGATCTCGGTCCCGGCGGCGGCGAGAGCGGCGGACGCGTGGTGGCCTCGGGGACGCCCGAGCAGCTGGCGCGACGCCCGGAGTCGGCGAGCGGCCGCTTCCTGGCCGAGGTCCTCTCGCGGCACGGACCGGCGGAGCAGCCCCCCCGGCTGCGGGCCGCGGGCGCCGCGCCGGAGGATGCGGGTGCCGGCATCGGCACCGACGCGAACGGCCGCCGCCCGGGTGCCGCCGCGACGGGCCGCGGACGCCGCCGCCGCGGAGCTCGGGCCCCCGGCGCCGGCGCGAGAAGCGCACGGAAGCGGTAGGGCGCCGGGCGCGGCCGCGGTGAGGCGGCAGGGCGCGGGGGCGCCGCGCCCGCCGCCCGGGAGAGCTAGCGGCCGAGTATGCGCCTCCAGAGCGGCGCCGCGGCGCGGCGCGCACGCACCGCCTCGGCCTCGTCGGCGCCGCGCTCCAGGATCGTGGTGCGGGCGCGGGGGATCTGGCGCATCAGGGAGGGCACGAGGTCCGAGAGGGCGTCGATGTCGTCCGCGGAGAGATCGAGGCGCGCGATCGTCTGTACCACCGTCGCCCGGCGCCAGGCGGCCGTCCCCGTGCCCTCGGCGTAGACCTCATCGTAGGCCGCGGCGATCGACTGGGCCTTCGGCAGGTCCTCGCGGGCGAGCTGAGCCCAGACGCGCAGCCGGCTCAGGGCGAACGGGTAGATCGACTCGTCGTCCATCGCGTCCTCCGCCGAGACCATGGCGGCGATGTCCCGGCGGCGATCATCGGGAGGTGCCTCCTCGAGCACGTGGAAGCGATCGGACATCGCCCTCTGGCGCTCCGTGTCGTCAAGCTCGCCGAGGGCCGCCCACGTCGCGTCGGGCTCTTGGTTCGTCAACTGGGTTTCCTCCGCTCCCGCCGGGCAGCCCCCCGGCACGCGCTCTCACTCTCCGCCTTCGGGTGCGACGCCCGCAAGGGGGCGCCGGAGCGGCGGCTGCGAGAGAATAGCACTGCCGCCGCGTCTCGGCGCGGCCCGACGGAGAGGGACCGGTGCTTCAGCTGCGCCTCCGACAGGCCGACGCCCACCTCCTCTACCTCGGGCTGCTGCACGCGGAGGCGCAGCCCGGGCGCGGCCTGGCGGCGCGGCCGGCGGAGCGGCGCCGGGAGCAGCCGCTGGCGCCGCTCCGCGCGCTGCTCGAGGGTGGACTCGATCGCGCCGTCGTGGAGCTCGACGTCCCCGACGGGACGCTGCCGCTGCTCGGCGAGGCGCTCGCGGGCGCGATCAACGAGCTCAAGCAGATGGCGATGGCCGACGGCCGCTCGATGGTGCCGGGATTCGCGGCGACGGCGCGGCGCTTCTATCCGCAGATAGCCGAGGAGCCCGCCGCGGCGCTCGACGTGGTCGGCCACGGCGTGATGCTGCGCCGCCGCCTCGACGCCGCCGCCCGGGCGCCGGAGGCTCCCCCCGGGGGCGCGGGCGAGCCCCGCCCGGGCCGCTGGTCACGCCTCTGGCGGCGGTGACCGCATCCCCGGACCCTCCGCGAAGCCCGTCGCCGGGGTGCGCCGCGCCGGCCCGGCGCCCGGCGCGGCGCCGCCTTGCCGCCACCGGGGGGCGCGCCTAGACTCGACGCCGCGAACCGGCCCGTCACGGCCGGTCGGCGGTCGACGACGAGGGGCCCAGCACCGGAGGCGGAGGGAGCACGCCAGCACATGACCTACGTCATCACGCAGCCCTGCATCGATGTCCTCGACCAGTCCTGCGTCGACGTCTGCCCGGTCGATTGCATCCACTTCGAGGAGGGCGTCGACCGCAAGCTCTACATCGACCCCGACGAGTGCATCGACTGCGGCGCCTGCGAGCCGGCCTGCCCCGTCTCCGCGATCTACGCCGAGGACGACGTTCCGGAGGATCAGGCGATCTACACCGAGATCGACGTGCTCTGGTTCCAGGACCGCGACGCCGCACGCGCGAAGATCCCCGGCTGACCGCCGCTCCCACAGAGACCGCCCGCACGAGGCAGCGGATGAACTCGCCGCAGTAGTCGTCGTCGGCCGCGTCTCCGGCCGGACGACCGGCGAGGGCTCGCGGGGTGTCTAGACGCGCCCGGGGGCGCCGGCGAGCAGCGGTATCTCGTCGTGGCGGAGCGGCTCGGCGCCCTCGATGGAGTGGGCGGTGAGGCGGACGTCGCCCGCAGCCGAGAAGTCGACCAGGAGCACGCGGCCGCCCAGGCCCGAGCCGACCGCCAGGCTCTGCGGCGCGCCGGAGTAGGCCGCCGTCGTGTGCGGACCGGCGGCCACGCGCGTGAGCTGCTCCCAGTGCCCGAGCGCCACGTAGTCGCGGCGGGATTCGGCGAGCTCCTCCTCGCGGATGTGGAAGGAGTGCCGCAGCACCGCGCGGGGATGGATGAAGTGCCCGTGTCCCACCGCGAGCTGCCACCCCGCCTCGCCCCGCGGCGGCGGGTGGGCGAGCGGCAGGAAGTCGGAGCTGCGCTCCGTGTGGGCGCGGCCCCAGACCTCGATGTCGAGGTCCTCGATCGCGGTCGTCTCGCCCTCCTCGGAGCGCTGGATGACCAGGTTCTGCGCGAGCTCGGTGAGGTCGAGCCGGTCGTAGACGGAGTTGTCGCCGACATGGTCGTGGTTGCCCGGCCCGATCACGACCGGCACCTCGGCGCGCGCGATCTGCTCGGCGGCGAACCGCAGCGTCTCCTCGTTGACGCGGGCGTTGTCGAAGAAGTCGCCGGCGATCAAGACCAGGTCGACGCGCTCGCGAAGCCCGACGTCGATCACCGCCCGCATGTTCTCCTCGACGGCGGCGCGGTGCGCGGGGGAGTCGCGGCCGCTGCCGCGGTCGTAGGCCCCGAGATGCACGTCCGACGTGTGGAGCAGGCGGAAGGGGCGCCGCACGCCGCGCGGGAGCCAGGGGGCGCGAGACTCCACGCCGGCGCCCCTCACGAGCCCCGGGCCGGCGTCTCGACCGCGGGCCCCGCCGGCGGTCGCGAGGCCTCGATGCGCTCGCCCAGCGCCTGGACGAGGCCGGCGACGGGCACCCGCACCTGCTGCATCGTGTCGCGGTCCCGGATCGTCACGGCGTCGTCGTCCAGCGTGTCGAAGTCGACGGTGACGCACTGGGGGGTGCCGATCTCGTCCTGCCGCCGGTAGCGCCGGCCGATCGACTGCGCATCGTCGTACTGCGTGCGGAAGTGCGGCCGGAGCCTCTCCCACACCGCGCGCGCGGTCGGGACCAGCCGCTCGTTACGTGAGAGGGGCAGCACTGCGACCTCGACCGGTGCCACATCCGGCGTCAGGCGCAGCACGACGCGCCTCTCCCCGCGATCGTCGGTCTCCTCGTCGTAGGCGGCGAAGAGCAGCGCGATCAGGATGCGGTCGACGCCGACGGCGGGTTCGACGACGTGCGGCACGAGGTGCTCCTGCCGCTCCGGGTCGAAGTAGCTCAGCTGCCGGCCGGAGGCGCCGGCGTGCGCGCGCAGGTCGTAGTCGCCGCGGTGCGCGACGCCCTCGAGCTCGCCCCACCCCCAGGGGAAGCGGAACTCGATGTCGGCCGTCGCCTCGGAGTAGTGCGAGAGCTCATCGGCCCCGTGATCGCGCAGGCGGAGCAGCTCGGGGGAGACGCCCAGCGCCTCCCGGTACCAGCGCAGGCGCTCCTCCTTCCAGTAGCGGTGCCAGTCGAGCGACTCGGAAGGGTCGCAGAAGTACTCCATCTCCATCTGCTCGAACTCGCGCGTCCGGAAGATGAACTGCCCCGGCGTGATCTCGTTGCGGTAGGAGCGCCCGATCTGCGCGATCCCGAACGGCAGCCGGCGGCGGCTGGAGGTCAGCACGTTCTCGAAGTTGACGAACATCCCCTGCGCCGTCTCCGGGCGCAGATAGGCGACCGAGGAATCCTCCTCCACCGGCCCCACGTAGGTGCGGAAGAGCAGGTTGAAGCTCCGCTCCTCCGTGAACCGCCCCACCGCGCCGCAGGAGGGGCAGGCGCCGTCCTCGATGTGATCGGCCCGCACGCGTGCACGGCACTCCAGGCAGTCGACGAGCGGATCGGTGAAGTGATCCACGTGGCCCGAGGCGCGCCAGACGGCGGGATTGGTGATCACCGCCGCCTCGATGCCGACGACGTCGTCGCGCGCCTGCACGACGGCACGCCACCAGAGTTCCCGTATCTGGCGCTTCATCTCGACGCCGAGCGGGCCGTAGTCCCAGGTCGACTGGAAGCCGCCGTAGATCTCCGCGGAGGGGTACGCGAAGCCGCGCCGCTTCGCGAGCGAGGTCAGGATCTCCAGATCGGCCTTCACGCCGGGGCCCGCGTCGAGGAGTCGCTCACTCGGTCTCCGCCGGATGCGCCCCCGCCGCGGAGGCGCGCGGATCGGGGCTCGGTGCATGGGAGCATAGCAGCCCGCCGGGGCGCCCTCAAGGAGACTCCGCGGGCGACGACGGGGCCGGGGCTGCTACGATCGAGGGGGCGTATGCGGCGCCCGCGAGGGGAGTTCCCGACGGTGCGATGCCTCTCGGCACTGCTGCTCGGGGCGGCGGTCGGCGTCGCCGTCGCCGTCGTGCTCGCGGCGCGGGCCGAGCGCATGCGCGTCGACTTCAGCGCCGACGGTCGCGTCAGCTGGTCGCTCACCGGCTCGGCGCCGGAGGGCCCGACGGAGCCGTGACGCGCGGCCGGGGTCCCGCCGGCTGATACGATCGCACCCTTGGGCGAAACGATCCGGAGACGGGGGCTGACGGCGTGCGACTGCTGCTCGCGCTGCTGCTCGGGGCCGCGTTCGGCGCCGCGGCGGCGGTGATCCTCTCCGCCTGCGACGAGCTCGAGACCGCCGGACCGCCGGGCGGGCCGGAGAGCGGCTGACCACCGGCCCGGTCGCCCCGCGGCGGGGAAGATCCTCGCCGCCGCGGCCGACGCGGCGGGCCGTCCGCGTGCTGGGGGCGCCGCCCCGTGGCAGGCTGGCGCGCCGCGGGGGACGGGAGGCGCGCGTGCTGCTGCAGGGCTTCGTCGTCGGGCAGCTGCAGGCCAACTGCTACGCCGTCGGCGACGAGGAGAGCCGCGAGGTGCTCCTCATCGACCCGGGCGATCATGGGCCGGCGCTCCTCGCCGAGCTCGAGAAGCGAGAACTGCGCGTGGTCGCCGTGCTCGCCACTCACTTCCACGTCGACCATTCGGGGGCGGTGCACGAGCTCCTCGAGGGCTCGCCCGGCGCGCAGTTCCTGATGCACGCCGAGGACTACCCGCGGATCGCCGTCAACGCGGCGAACGTGAGCCAGTGGTACGGCCACGCCGTCACCGTGCCGCGCGAGCCCGATCGCTACCTCGAGCACGGCGACACGATCGAGATCGGCTCGCTGACGCTGAGCACGCTGCACACGCCGGGCCACACCCCCGGCAGCATCTGCGTGAGCTGCCCGGGCGCCGTCTTCACCGGCGACGTCCTCTTCCAGGGCTCGGTCGGGCGCACCGACTTCGAGGGCGGGAGCCACGAGCAGCTGATCGGCGCCATTCGCGAGCACCTGTTCGCGCTTCCCGAGGAGACCATCGTCTACCCGGGCCACGGCCCGGCCACCACGGTCGGGGAGGAGAAGCGCACCAACCCGTTCGCCGGGCTGGGACGCGGCTCGCCCGGCTGAGGCCGGAGGGAGACGGCCGCAGCCGGGACCGGCTGCGGCCTCCCCCGGGTGACGCTCAGAGGAAGAGCGGTCCGAAGACGACGGCGACGATCGCCATGAGCTTGAGCAGGATGTTCAGGGACGGGCCCGAGGTGTCCTTGAAGGGGTCGCCCACGGTGTCGCCGACGACGGCGGCCTTGTGCGCCTCCGAGCCCTTGCCCCCGAGGTGGCCCGCCTCGATGTACTTCTTGGCGTTGTCCCAGGCGCCGCCCGCGTTCGCCATCATCAGGGCGAGCAGCGCGCCGGCGCCGATCGAGCCGACGAGCAGCCCGCCGAGGGCGTCGGGGCCGATGAGGACCCCGACCGCGACCGGCACCGCCACCGCGATGGCGCCGGGGAGCACCATCTCGCGGATCGCGCCGTCGGTCGCGATCGCGACGGCGCGCTCCGGGTCGGGCGACTCGCTCCCGTCCATGATGCCGGGGCGCTCCCGGAACTGGCGCCGGACCTCGCTCACCATCGCCATGGCGGCGCGCCCGACCGCTCCCATCGTCAGGGCGCTGAAGACGAAGGGCATCAGCGCGCCGATCAGGAAGCCGAGCAGCACGTCGACGACGAGCAGGTCGAAGCTCGCGAGCCCCGTGATCTGCGCGTAGGTGACCATCAGCGCGAGCGCGGTCAGGACCGCCGAGCCGATGGCGAAGCCCTTCCCCGTCGCCGCCGTCGTGTTCCCCAGCGAGTCGAGCGCATCGGTGCGCTCGCGGACCTCGGGCGGCAGGTGCGCCTGCTCGGCGATCCCGCCGGCGTTGTCGGCGACGGGCCCGTAGGCGTCGGAGGCGAGCGTGATGCCGAGCGTCGAGAGCATGCCGACGGCGGCGAGCGCGATCCCGTAGAGGCCGGCCAGCTCGAAGGTGATCCAGATCGCCGCGACGATCGCGAGCAGCGGGATCACGGTGGAGATCATGCCGACGGAGAGGCCGCCGATGATGATCGTCGCCGGGCCGGTCTCCGCCTGCCGGGCGAGCGCCTGCGTCGGCCGGAACTCGTAGGCGGTGAAGTACTCGGTCGCCGTCCCGATCACCTGCCCCGCCACCAGCCCGACGAGCACCGCCCAGAAGAGATCGAAGGAGAGGTCGAGCGCGACGACGGCGAGCGCCGTCCCCACCAGCAC
>VYDC01000165.1 GCA_009843585.1 Chloroflexota bacterium
CCGCCTCCTCCGGCTGCACGGCGGGAACGCCGTCCTCGAACATCTGGATACAGAACGGGCAGTTGGAGATCACCTCGCCGGCGCCGGTGGCGATGGCCTCCTCGGAGCGGACGTGATTGACGCGCCTCTCCCCCACCTCCTCCTGCCACATGTTGCCGCCGCCCGCGCCGCAGCAGAGCCCGCGGCTGCGGGAGCGGTCCATCTCGGTGACCGAGGCGCCCGGGATCACGGCGAGGATCTCGCGCGGCGCCTCGTAGACGCCGTTCAGCCGGCCGAGGTAGCAGGAGTCGTGGTAGGTGACGCTCGCCTCCACCTCGTGCGCCGGGGTGAGCCGGCCCTCGGAGAGCGCCTGCGCGAGGAACTCCGTGTGGTGCAGCACCTCGAAGTGGGCGCCCCACTGCGGGTACTCGTTCTTGAAGGTGTTGAAGCAGTGCGGGCAGTTGGTGATCACCTTCTGCACGCCCTTCTGCTGGAAGGTCTCGGCGAGCTGCTGCGCGAGGATCTGGTAGAGGTACTCGTTGCCCAGCCGGCGCGCCGGGTCGCCGTTGCAGGTCTCCTCCTGCCCGAGAACGCCGAAGGAGGAGCCCGACTCGCGCAGCAGCCGGAAGACCGATTGCGTGATCGGGAGGTTGCGCTCCACCAGCGAGCCGGAGCAGCCGACCCAGTAGAGGTACTCCTGCGAGCCGTCGAAGATCGGGACGTCGCCGAGGCCCTCCATCCAGGTGGTGCGCTCGAGCGTCGTGCCGCGCCAGGGATGGCCGCGCATCTCCATGCTCTCAAGCGCCGCCTGCGCCGTCGCCGGGACGCGCGCCTCGTCCATCACGAGGTAGCGCCGCATGTCGACGATCGTCGGCACGTGCTCGATCAGCACCGGGCACTCCTGCACGCAGGCGCCGCAGGTGCGACAGGCCCAGAGCGTCTCGTCGCGGATGACCTCCCCGACCATCTCGACCGGCGACACGGAGCGGACGTCGCCGCCCTCGTGGCCGACGCGCTGCAGGTCGGGCCCCACCCGGGCGAGGTGTCCCTTGAGGTCCTGGATCAGGTGCATGGGCGAGAGCGGCTGCCCCGCGAGGTGGGCCGGGCAGACGGAGGTGCAGCGACCGCAGCGGACGCAGGCGTCGAGCTCGAAGAGCTGCTTCCAGGTGAAGTCCTGAATCTGGCCGACGCCGAAGACCTCGCGCTCCTCGATGTTCTCGATCGTCGCGAGGCGGCCGGGCGCGTCGCGGCGCAGCAGGTAGGCGTTCACGGGCGCGAAGATGATGTGATCGAGCTTGGTGAAGACGACCAGCCCGAGCCAGCCGAAGGCGAGGGCGACGTGGGTCCACCAGCTCAGGCGGTGCGCAGCGAGCAGGTGGTCCTCACGGAACTCGAAGAGATGGAGGAGCTCGGCGAAGGCCCACGAGACGAAGGACCAGCGCGCCCAGTCCGGGTGCGCGACGAGCTCGTCGGCGGTGATGCGCAGCGCCTCGACCACGAAGCCGGTCGCGAGCACCAGGGCGAGCCCCGCCAGCACCAGGTGATCCTCGAGGCGCTCGTCCCACCGGACGCGAGCGTAGTCGTCGAAGTAGCGGCGGTAGAGCATCATCCCGACGCCGATGAGCCCGATCAGGCCGAAGAGGTCGCCGTAGAAGGAGAAGAACAGGTAATACGGGCCGTTCAGGAAGTCCAGAGGCGTGTCGTCCTGCAGGGCGACCTGCGCGGTGACGGCGGTCAGGACCACGATCGAGGAGAAGATCGCCCAGTGGGCGATCCCGGCGTAGCGGTCCCGGCGCAGCCGGTCCTGCGCCAGGCCCAGGCGCACGGCGTTCCAGAGGCGCCGGCCGACACCCTCGAAGACGCCGGGAACGGGCTGCCCCAGCGCCCACAGCGTCGCGTGGCGCGCGAATCCGTAGACCAGGAGGCCCGTCAGCGCGGCGAGGAAGACGTAGACGGCCCACGCCTGGCTGATGTTGAAGAAGATCTCCCGCTCGGCGCGCGGCGCGTCGGTGGCGAAGGCCGCCGCGAGGGCCGCCGCGGCGATCAGGCCCGCGCCCGCCAGCGCCGCCGCCGGCCCCCACAGCCGATCGACGCTCCGGCGGGCCGCCGTCACCGGCTCCGAGCCCGGCCCGTCGTCCGCGAGCTCGCTGCCCGGAATCGCGGGGGCGTCCTGCATCTCGCGCTCCCTCTCTACCTCCCGGTCGCCCCGCCCGTGCGCGCCGCGCGGGGGCCGGCTCAGGCCGTCGCGGACTCCCCGCGCAACTCGTTCTTCAGGATCTTCCCGAGGTGGTTTCGCGGCAGCTCCGGCACCCACTCGTAGAGCGCCGGCGCCTTGTACGAGGCGAGCCGGCTCTTGACGTGCTCGGTGAGCTCCGCCTCCCCCGCCTCCGCGCCCGCGACGGGGACGAGCACGGCCTTGACGATCTCGCCCCACTCCACGTCCGGCACGCCGATGACGGCGGCCTCGGCGACGGCGGGGTGATCCTCCAGCACCTGCTCGATCTCCGCCGGGGCGATGTTCTCGCCGCCGCGAATGATCATGTCCTTCACCCGGCCGGTGATGAAGAGGTAGCCGTCGTCGTCGAAGCGACCGACGTCGCCCGTGTGCAGCCAGCCCGCGGCGAGCGCCTGGGCCGTCTCCTCGCCGCGTCCCTGGTACTCCCGCATCACGCGATCGCCCCGGACGCAGATCTCGCCCTCCTCGCCGGCGGCGAGCCGGCGCCCGTCCGGCGCGAGCACGGCGATGTCGAGATCGGGCATCGCGCGCCCGACGGAGCGGAGCCGCTCCACCTTGCGGGCGATCTCCTCCGGCGTGCCGTCGAGCCGGTGATCGTCCGGGGAGAGGTAGGTGAGCGTCGAGGTCGACTCGGTCTGCCCGTAGGCGTTCATCAGGCCGCAGCCGAAGACATCGCACGCGCGGCGCACGACCTCGAACGGCATCGGGGCGGCTCCGTAGGTGATGAGCTGCAGCGAGGAGAGGTCGTAGCGGGAGAAGCCCTCGATCTCCATCAGCCGCTTGAGCATGGTCGGCACCACGAAGGCGTGGGTGACGCGCTCGCGCTCGACGGTCTCAAGCCACGCCTCGGGGCTGAACTGCGGCAGGATGGCGAGCCGCCGCCCCGACCACACCGACCCGAGCATCGTCGTCGCCCCCGCGATGTGGAAGAAGGGGACGGAGACGAGCGTCACCTCCTGCGGGGCAGAGGGATCGGCCGGCGCCTGCGTGTTGACCACGTAGGCGGTGAGGGTCTTGTGCGTGAGCACCACGCCCTTCGGCTGCGCGGTCGTCCCCGACGTGTAGATGATGAGGACCGGGTCGGCGTCGTCCACCTCCCGGTAGAACGGCTCGGCGGCCCCCCCGGCCCTGAGCGCGGCGAGCGTCTTCCCGTCCTCCGGGACGAAGTCGAGACCGTAGATGTGCTCGAGCCCCGGGAGGGCGGCGCGTATGGGCTCGAGCAGGGGGGCGTAGCGCTCCGCGACGAAGAGCACGTTCACGTGCGCCGCCCGGAGCATGTACTCGAGCTCGTCGCTCCGCGCCCGGTAGTTGAGCGGGACGAAGGTCGCCCCGACCATCGCCGTCGCGTAGTAGATCTCGGGGAACGCGACGCTGTTCACCGCCATCACGCCGACGTTGTGGCCCTTGCCGACGCCCAGCCCGGCGAAGGCGTGCGCGAGCCTCTGCGCACGCTCGAGGAACTCCGGATAGGTCAGGCTCTCGCCGGGGTCGCCGAGGGCGACCCGGTCCGGCACGCTCGCCGCGGTGATGGTGAGGAAGTCCGCGGTGTTCATCGTCCCCCTTCGCCCCCGCGGCGCGGGGCGAGGCTACTCCCTGACGGCCTCCGGCGACACCGAGAGAGCGTCGCCGGAGCGCTCGATCGCGATCCGTCGCAGGTCGAGTCCGTCGCCCGACAGTCCCCGCCCGAAGATGTCATACATCGATCCGGTGCAGGCATCAAAGAAGACGCCCGCCCCCGCGGCACCGCCGGCGGCCGCCGCGGGGGCGAGATCGGGGCGGAACGCCACGAGGCACCCGCGCCAGCCCGGCGGGTTGTGGGGATCCACGTCCGACAGCAAGAGGAGTTCCCCGCCGGCGGAGCGCACCACGTAGAACCCGTCCGTGGCGCGGTACATCACCGACCCCGGCGGGTAGTCGTCGACGCGCCCGAGGTCGATCCCGCCGTCGTCGAGCAGCGGAAGCAGCGCCACGGCGACGACCGCTGCCAGTGCGCCGGCCAGGAAGAGCCCGCCCGCCACGAGGCAGCCGGGCTTCACGCCGGTCGGCTGCTCCTGCGGCGTCGCCAGCCGTCACCCCCGCCGCCCTCCGCCGCCGGATCGCGCCCGCACGGCCGCGGAGCCGCGCAACTATACGCGAGCCCGGCGGGCGCGACGAGAGGGACCGCGCCCGGCGGCGCGGCCGCGCCGGGCACCGGGGAGTGCGAGGCGGGCACCGGCCGCTACCCGCGATCGAGGTCGGCCACCTCCACGAAGACGCGCTGCACGCCGTCCTCCGCCGTGGTGATCCACACGAAGCGCGTGCGCAGCGGCTCCGACCCGTCGTCGAGAGCATCCCCGGTCACCGCCCAGGCGGAGCCCGTGCAGGGATCCTCGAAGACGCCGGCGACGCCGAGCGGGTTGCGCGCGCGCCCGCGCTCGTCCCGGGGGAGGTAGCGCACCGAGCAGCGCGAGCTCGCCACCTCTCCGTCGACCGCGCGCAGCCGGCCGTCGGCGAGGCCGACCACGTAGATCTCCTCCTCGGCCAGGTAGACGACGCTCGAGACCTCGTAGTCGGAGAGCGGCCCGGCATCGACGTAGCGCACCGTGATGCCCGGGCCGCGGATGTTCCCGACTATCACCGTCGCGACCGCGACCGTGGAGACGAGGAGGAGCGCGAGGGGGCCCCACGCGGTGCGGCGGAGGCGCTCCCGCACGCCCGCGCTCACGCCCGCCGCCGCGAGGCCGCCGCGGCGGCGAGCCGGCGCTCCAGCGCGATCCCCTCGGCGAGCGGGAGGTCTCCGCCCCAGAGCACCGCGCGCTTCGTCAGGCGCACGGCCAGCGGGTCGGCCGCGGCCAGGCGCGCCGCCCACGCCGCGGCGACCCCGTCGAGCTCGGACGCGGGCACGACGGCGTGCACCAGACCGAGCTGATACGCGCGCTCCGCGTCCACCGGATCGCCCGTCAGGATCATCCGCGCCGCCTCACCGGCGGGAATCCGCCGCGGCAGGAGTTGCGTCCCGCCCGCCGACGGGATGTAGCCCAGGCCCACCTCGGGGAGCGCGAGCAGGGAGTCCGCGGCGGCGACGCGCAGGTCGCAGGCGAGCGCGAGCTCGAGGCCAGCGCCGAAGACGATGCCGTGGAGCGCGGCGACGAGGGGGAGGTCGAGCGCCCCGAGCAGGCCCCACAGGTCGCGCTGGAGGCGCGCCTCGCGCGCGGCGAGGAGCGAGGGGGCGGTCCCGAACTCGGAGATGTCGGCGCCGGCGCTGAAGGCCCGCTCCCCGGCCCCCTCGACGACGACCGCCCGGAGGGTCGGGTCGTCGCGGGCCAGCGTCAGCGCCTCCCACAGCTGGTCGCGCAGCTCGAGGTTGATCGCATTCAGCTTCTCCGGACGGTCGAGCCGCAGCCAGAGCGTGTCGCCCCGGCGCTCCGCCGCGACGCCGCTAGCCACGACGCCCTCGCCCCCGCGCGGCGACGCGGTTCGCGCCGGCCGCCGTCCGCTCGGCGACGGCGCGCCCGGCCACCCTATCGGCCCTCGAAGCGCGGCGGGCGGCGCTCGAGGAAGGCCCGGACGCCCTCCTCGCGATCCGCCGTCGCCTGGAGCAGCACGGTGAGGTCGTGCTCCAGGCGCAGCGCCTGCGGGAGTGGCAGCTCGATCCCGCGCGCCACCGCCTCCTTCGCGACGCGGACGGCGACCGGGCCGCGCGCGGCGATGCGGCGCGCGACGGCGCGGGCGGCATCGACGGCGCCTCCCGGGGGCGCGATCTCCGAGACGAGCCCGATGCGGAGCGCCTCGGCGGCGTCGATCTCCTCCGATGTGAGGAGCAGCCGGAGAGCCTGCGAGACGCCGACCGCCCGCGGGAGCCGCTGGGTGCCCCCGCCGCCGGGGACGCGGCCCTCGGCGACCTCCGGGAGCGCCAGCACGGCGCCGCGCTCGGCGACGCGGAGATCGCAGGCGAGCGCCAGCTCGAGGCCGCCGGAGAGCGCCCGGCCCCGAACCGCGCAGACCGTCGGCTGCGGCAGGGCCGCCAGCGCATCGAGCGCGCCGCCGCCTTCCGCGCCCCCCCGCGCGTCGTCACCCCAGCCGAGACCGAGATCGGCGCCCGCCGGCGCGACCACGACCGCGTACACCCGATCCCGATCCTCCGCGAGCGCGCCGCACGCCCGCTCCAGCGCGTCGAGCGTCGCGCGGTCGAAGCGCGCGCCCGGTGGATCGAGCGCGATCGTCGCGACGGCGTCCTCGGTCGACAGCCGCACCGGGCCGGGCGTCGCTCCGCCGCTCATGCCGCCTCCTCCCGGAAACCGTAGCACCGCCGGGGCGGCGGGGTGGTGGACTCAGGCGGCCCCCGTTCGAGACGATCTCTCCCGGGCGGGTCGCCCGCCGGGAGGAGGAGGGGCTGCGATGGATCTCGAGCTCGCGGGGCGCTCAGCGATCGTGACGGGCGCCAGCCGGGGCATCGGCCGCGCCATCGCGGAGGCGCTCGCCGCGGAGGGCGCTCGCGTCGCCCTCTGCGCGCGCGGCACCCCGGCACTCGAGGCCGCCGCCGAGCGCGTCCGAAAGGCCGGAGCGCCCGAGGCGCTTCCGATCGCCGCCGACGTCACCGAGCCCTCCGACTGCGAGCGCCTGGTGGAGGCGGCCGCCGCCCGCCTCGGCGGGGTGGACGTCCTCATCAACAACGCGGGGGGATCCTTCCGCGAGGGCGAGCTGCGCGAGCGGTGGGGGCGCTCGTACGAGACGAACCTGCTCGCCCCGGTGCGGCTGATGGAGCTCTGCCGCGCGCACCTCGCGCGCAGCGCCGCCGAGCGGCCGGGCGGCGCGGCGGTCGTCAACGTCGCCTCGATCTACGGTCGCGAGTCGGGCGGGCAGGCCGCGTACAACGCGACGAAGTCCGCGCTCATCGCCGCGAGCAAGGCCTACGCGCTCGCCTGGGCACCCGACGGCATCCGCGTCAACGTCGTGGCGCCGGGCTCGGTCGCCTTCGAAGGCGGCTCCTGGGGGGAGCGGCTGCGCCGGGAGCCCGAGGCGATGCGCGAGTTCGTTGCGCGCGAGATCCCGGCCGGGCGCTTCGGCCGCCCGGAGGAGGTGGCGCAGGCCGCGGTCTTCCTCGCCTCGCCGCGCGCCTCCTGGGTGATGGGGGCCGCCCTCAACGTCGACGGGGGTCAGTCGCGCTCGAACACCTAGGCCCGCCGCGCGCGCCGCGGCCGGCGCGCCTCCCCCTTCCGCCGAATCGCGCTACCATCGCCCCGGCGCAGGGCCGGCGGCGCGGCGCGGCGCGAGCGGAGCGGGGCGGGCAGGGGGCGAGGATGCGGTTCACGCGACGGGATCTGGTCGGCATCGCCATCGCCACTCTCGGCGGGCCCCTCCTCCTGCTGCTCTTCCTCGCCTCGTACGAGCTCTGGGATCACCGCCACACCGTGCTGCTGGCGGGTCTCTCGCAGCACATCGCGATCGGCGCGGCGGTGATCGCCCTCTGCAGCCGCTTCATCCGCCGCTGGGACGCCGTGCTCGGGCTGCTCGCCCTGATCGTGCTGATGGTGATCGGCGTCAACTGGCTGCACCGCACCGGGGACGGGACGACCGCGCTCGCAACCGGCTTCAAGTGGGTCGGCGTGGTGAGCTTCCTCCTGCTCAACCTCGCCGTCGCCTGGGAGGTGCTGACGAACGCGGTCATGCCGTGGCTCGACCGCCGCGACGAGCGGCGGCGGGCCGCGGGCGACGCGGAGGCCGGAGGCTGAGCCTCCGCCGGCCCGCGGGCTCGGCGCGGCGGAGAGCGGCGTGACGTCGCCCCAAGGCCCCTCCCCCGGCCGCGACCTCTCCGGCGTCGGCCGGGCGGGCCTGGCGCTGCTCGCCGCCTGGATGGGCGAGCGCTACTTCCGCACCTTCCGGCCCGCGCGCGAGGATCCGGCGCCCTTCGACTCGGTGCTGCGGCAGCGGGAGCGCCGGATCGGCGTCTCGGTCGCCGAGCTCTGGGATCCGCCGGGCCCGCCGGCCGCCGCGGCGGCGATGGAGGGGCTGCTCGGCTCCGACGTCTCCGCCGGCGCGTACGGGGAGGAGGGCGGAGCCTACGTCGTCTGGGTGCCGCCCGGCGCGGAGCTCCCCGACGGCGAGCCCGCCCGCTCGCAGCTGCGCCTCCTCCTCGCTCGCGGCCTCGCGGGCCTTCCCCCCGGCGAGCGCCGCGAGGTGCGGGTGCCGGTGACCTGCCAGCTCGCGAAGGTCGACGACCAGGGATCCTACGTCTCGGTCGCGGGAGGTCTCTCCCCGCTGTGGACGCAGCTCTCGGAGGGGGTCCCGGGGGCCTTCCACCTCGATTCGCGGGCTCTCCACCGCCTCCCGGAGGAGGAGGCCGAGCGCGCGATCCTGATCTCGCTCGTGCGCGACCGCGCCCAGCTGCTCGCCGCCGGCGAGGTGAGCGCCGTCCCGCTGCACGACTACTGGCTTCTGTCGCGGCTCCCCTCCGGCGAGCCGGCCGGCGTCACGCTCGTGGCGGCGCCGCCTTCGTTCTCGCCGGTCGACGGATCGCTCACGCGGCGCCTGCTCCGCCGCGCCGTGGCGCGGGCCGCCTCCCAGCGGGCCGGGCGGGAGGTCGACCTCGCGGCGCTGCTGGTGATCACGTCGATCGGGCACATCGAGGAGGAGCTGGTGACGGCCGCCCTGCGCGGGATGAGCCCGCAGGGGTACAGCTCGCTCGACCTCATCGCGCTCGTCGGCGACGGGCAGGTGCGCCAGGTGCTCCAGCCGCGCTCGCTCCCCTGGTAGGCCCCCGCCGGTCGCGTCGCGCCGCCCCGCTACCCCCGCTCGGGATCCGCCTCCGGGAGCTCGGAGAGGGGCACCACGTACGTGCGGGCGGCCTTGTCGTGGAGCGTCTGCACGCGCGAGTCCCAGATCGCCCAGACGTAGCTCAGGTAGAACGGGACGAGCAGCACGATCACCGCGCGGACGCCGCCGGCGAAGGGACCCGGCGGCCGTCCGCGGTCGTTGATGAGGCGCAGTCCCGCGACGCGCTTCCCCGGCGACCAGCCGAGCGAGTCGAAGGTCCAGTGGTAGGCGTCCGGGATCACCATCGCGATCGCGAAGAAGCCCGGAGAGTCGACGTCGGTGCCCGTGAAGACGAGCATCAGGAAGAGGATGAGCCGGTGCGTCAGCTCATCGGCGACGAAGCCCACGGCGCGGCGCCCGACGCCGGCGACGGAGCCGTCGCGGCGGAGGTCGAGACCCGCGTCCGCCCCGCGCGGGCGGCCGGTCGCGTCCCGCGCGGCCGCCTCCCGCTGGGCGCCCCCAGCCGGCCGGCCCAGGAGACCGCTCCCGTCCCACGACGGGCCGGGCCTGCCGAGGGGCGCGGGCAGCCCGGCGGGGCGGGCCTCCCCGCCCGGCGCGCCGTTCCCGGCGGCGGCGCTCACGCGTGCACCGCCAGCCCGCCGTCGACCGCGAGCACCTCGGCGTTCACGTACGCCGCCGCGTCGGAGGCGAGATAGAGCAGCGCTCCGACGAGGTCGTCGGGGCGGCCGATACGTCGCGAGGGGATGTAGCGCTCGAGCAGGGCGCGCGCCTCCGCATCGTCGTGCGGCCCCGCGCCGCCCTCGACCAGCCCGACCGCGAGCGCGTTCACGGTCACGCCCGAGCGAGCCCACTCCACCCCGAGCGAGCGCGTCAGGGCGGCGACCGCTCCCGACGCCGCGCCGGTGAGCGATCCGCCCGGCATGCCCCGGTCGTGGAGCACGGAGACCACGCTGACGATGCGGCCCCGCCCCCGCGCCAGCATTCGCCGGCCCGCGGCGAGGGTCGGGACATAGG
>VYDC01000107.1 GCA_009843585.1 Chloroflexota bacterium
CCCCCGCCCCCGATGACCCGCCGCGCCCGGCGACGGGGTGGGGAGGGCTCCTGACGCGCTTCGATCTCTGGAAGCCGACGATCGCCGCCGTCAACGGCTGGGCGATGGGCGGGGGCCTTGAGATCGCGCTCGCCTGCGACATCATCGTCGCCGCGGAGACGGCGCGGCTGGGGATGCCGGAGGTGACCATCGGCGGCGCTCCGAGCGAGAGCGGCGGCGCGCACCGGCTCCCGCGCCAGATCCCCCCGCGCATCGCGATGGCGATGCTGCTCACCGGGCGCCCGATCACGGCGGCCGAGGCGTACCGCGTCGGCCTCGTCAACGAGGTCGTGCCGGCCGATCAGCTGATGGCGGCCGCCGAGCGCTGGGCGGCCGCCATCACCGCGGCGTCGCCGCTCGCGGTGCGCGCCGTCAAGGAGGCGGCGCTTACGGGCGCCCACCTCCCGCTGGAGACGGCGATGGCCGTCGACTACCCGGGCATAGACCGGCTGCGCGAGTCGGCCGACCGCGCGGAGGGGCGCCGCGCCTTCCGCGAGAAGCGCTCCCCGCGCTGGTCGGGGAGCTAGCGCGCCGGGCGTCCCGGGGGGCGGCTATCATGCGCCCCCGGCGGGTGTGGAGGGACTGACGTGTCGCTTCTCGGCGAGCTTCGCGTGATCGACCTGTCGAGCGGGCAGGCCGGCGGCATCGCCACGATGGTGCTCTCGGACTTCGGCGCCGACGTGATCAAGGTCGAGCGCCCGGGCGGCGATCCGGCGCGCTCGGAGCGCGCCGCCCCGATGTGGCTGCGGGGGAAGCGCAGCATGGTGCTCGACCTTGAGCGCGCGGAGGCGCGCAGGCGGCTCGCCGAGCTCGCGGCGGGGGCCGACGTCGTGCTCTCCACCTACCGCCCCGGCGTCGCGTCGCGCCTCGGCGCCGACTACGAGACGCTCGGCTCGGCCAACCCCTCGCTCATCTACTGCTCGATCACCGGATTCGGCCCGACTGGGCCCTACGCCGGCTACCGCGGCTACGAGTCGGTGGTCGCGGCGAAGAGCGGGCGCATGCTGATGTTCGAGGGCCAGGTCGACCGCGACGGCCCCGCCTACGCGGCCGTCCCCGTGGGGACGCACGTGGCTGCCCAGTCGGCGATCTCCGCGATCGTGGCGGCGCTCATCGCCCGCGAGCGGGACGGGCGCGGCCAGCTGGTGGAGACGAGCCTCTTGCGCGGGATGGTCCCGTTCGAGATGGCGGGGCTGCTCTACTGGCAGCTGCACCGCCGCGATCCGGCCTCCTTCCCCGCGCTCGGGGGGCGGACGTTCGGCGGGCCGCCGCGCGTCGGGTTCGATCCCTACCCGGCTGCCGACGGCACGTGGATCCAGTTCGCGTGCATCGTCGAGCACCTCTTCGACTCGCTGATCGCCGCGCTCGGCCTCACGGAGGAGCGCCGCCGGCTCGGCCTCCTCGGCGCGCCGGCGGATCTCGACCCCGAGCCGCTGGAGCGGCTGCGCGAGCTTGTCGCGGCGCGCATCGCCGAGCGCGGGGCCGGCGAGTGGATGGAGCTCTTCGTCTCCGACGGGAATGTCGCCGCCGATCCCTGGCTCACCACGCAGCAGGCGCTCGATCACCCGCAGATCGTCCACAACGGCGAGGTCGTGACGCTCCGCTCCCCGCGGCTGGGGGAGACCAGGCAGCTCGGTCCGCTGGCGTCGCTCCCCGAGACGCCCGGCGCCCCGGCCGAGTGGTACGCGCTCCCCGGCGAGCACCAGGACGCCGCTTGGCGGGAGCGGCCCGCCGCCCCTCCCGCCGCCGAGCCGGGCGAGCCCTCCGGGGCGCCGCCCCTCGACGGGGTGACGGTGCTGGAGTTCGCATCGGTCGTCGCGGTCCCCTTCGCCACGACGGTCCTCGCCGACCTCGGCGCGCGCGTGATCAAGGTCGAGCCGGTGGAGGGCGACAGCTTCCGCGGCAGCGGGAGCCCCGGCGCCGGGACCTCGCGGGGGCTCGGCTCGCTCAAGACGACGGCCGGCAAGGAGAGCATCTGCGTCGACCTGAAGTCGCCGGAGGGGCGGCGAATCGTCGACGGGCTCGTGGAGCGCTCGGACGTGCTGGTCCACAACTTCCGCCCCGGCGCCCCCGAGCGGCTCGGCATCGGCTACGAGCAGGTGGCGGCGCGCCACCCCCGGCTCGTCTACGTCTCGGCGATGGGCTACGGGACGGAGGGCCCCCACGCGCGCCGCCCGACGGCGCACCCGGGACCGGGGGCGCTGCTCGGGGGAGCGCACGCGCAGGCCGGCGGCCGACTCCCCGCGCCGCGCGACATCGCCGAGCTGCGCCTCGCCAACGCGCGCCTCATGCAGGCGAACGAGTTCAGCCCGGACCTCAACGCAGGCGCGGTCGTGGCCTCGGCGGCGCTGCTGGGGCTCTATGCGCTCCGCACGCGCGGCGTCGGGCAGCACATCCGGGTGACGATGCTCGGCGCCAACGCCTACGCCAACGCCGACGACTTCCTCTCCTACGCCGGGAAGGAGCCCCGCCCGCTCCCCGATCCGGAGCTCCTCGGGCTCTCGGCCCTGCACCGCCTCTACCGGAGCGGAGGCACGCGCGATGAGGGCGGCGCCTGGGTCTTCCTCGCCTGCCCGACGGAGCGGGAGTGGAGCGCGCTCGCCGGGACGCCCGGCTTCGAGCGGCTCGCCTCCGACCCGCGCTTTCAGAGCGCCGACGGCCGGCGGCTCCACGACGCCGAGCTCGCCGCCGCGCTGGGGGCGGTCTTCGCGACCAGGAGCGCCGAGGAGTGGGAGGGGGAGCTCTGCGCGCGCGACGTCGCCTGCGTGCGCGCGGACGGCGCGACGCCGGGTCTCTTCTGGGAGAGCGACCCGCACGTCCGCTCAGCCGGCATCACCGTGGAGGCGACCCACCCGCTGTGGGGGAGCTACCGCCGCTACCCTCCGCTCCAGCACCTCGCCCGGACCCCGGAGAGCCCCCGCGGCGGGGGGCTCGGGGGCCAGCACGCGCGGGCGCTGCTCGAGGAGCTGCGCTGGGATCCCCGGGAGGTCGACGCGCTCTTCGAGCAGGGAGTCCTCACCGAGCTCGACCGGTAGAAGAGGACGCTCAGGCGCCGAGCACGCCGCGCGTGCCCGACCAGACGGCCGCGCGCGTGCCCAGGCACTCCTCGCCGCGGCCCCAGGGGCTCAGCCGCTCGTCGAAGGCGATGCCGGTCTCGACCTCCGCGACATGGACGCACGGCGCGAAGTCGAGCAACTCGCGCTGCACCTCGAGGTAGGCGCGCGGCTGCTCGCCGGCCGGCGTCCCGCGCACCTCCTTGAGGCGCTCGGTCCAGCGGCGGTCGCGGAACCAGAGCGGATCGCGCAGGCCCGCCGGGGAGTCGTAGTCGTGGCCGAGCTCGTATCCCGCCTCGTTGACCGCGTGGCTGCACTCGTTCTTGAACCACATCGGGGCGGAGGCGGTGTCGGGCGGCGGACGCAGCAGCCGCACCTCGACCTGCACCCCGACGGCTGCGAGCGCGGGCCGCGCGACCTCGGCGAAGCGCAGCGACTCCGGCGTCGGATCGATGTAGAGCTCGGTCTCCACGCCCTGCGGGTACGCGCTCGCGGCGACGAGCCGCCTCGCCTCGCCCCGGTCCGTCTCGTAGCGGCCGAGCGCGGAGGCGTGGTGGAGCGTCGCGCTGCTCACCGGGCCGTAGCTGCGGCGCCCGTAGCCCCCGTAGACGTCGCGCAGGATCCGGTCGTAGGGGAGCGCGAGGCGCACCGCCTGCCGGAGCCTCCGGTCGTCGAAGGGCGGCCGCCGGAAGTCGAACTCCAGAGTGGAGTGGTTGTAGCGCACGCGCCGGAGCTCAACGCCCGGGCGCCCGGAGAGGCGCGCCAGCTCCTCCGGGTAGAGGCCGAACACGGCGTTCGCGTCGCCGCGCTCGAAGAGCGCGATGGCCCGCTCGCGGCTCTCGACGCCCACCTGGACGACGGCGTCGAGGCCGGGGCGCCCCGCCCAGTACCCCGGGTGCGCGCGGAGCTCGATGACGCCGTCCGCCTGCTCCGCGAGGACGAAGGCGCCGAAGCCGGCCGGCTGGCGCTCGAGCCAGCGCACGGCCCACGGATCGGCGTCGGAGGCGTGGCGCCGCGCCTCGGCGGCGTCGACCACGAGGTTCGAGGGGAAGACGAGATAGGAGGCGAACTGCGGGTTCGGGCGGGCGAGCTCGAAGTCGACCGTGTAGCGGCCAGCGGCTGAGATCGCCTCGGGACCGGGCAGGCCGCCGATGCGGCGCAGCCGCCACCTCCCCAGCGCCCGCAGCTCGAGGGAGCGTGCGAGGCCCCAGCGCACGTCCTCCGAGGTGAGCTCGTTGCCCGAGGCGCTCCGCACGCCGGGGCGGATCGAGAGGCGCCAGCGGCGGGCGTCCGGGGAGCCCTCCCAGCTCGTCGCGAGCCGCGGCTCCGGGTCGCCGGGACGGGGGGTCCAGACGCCGTCCGCGTCGGGGGCGACGCGCGGGAAGGCGAGCGGCTCCCACACGAGCTGCTGGGTCGGGTTGTAGGTCACGCGGTGGGCGTCGTTGTCCCAGCCCTCCTCGGTGACGGGGCTGGCGACCGGGAAGACGAGCGTCCGGGGCGACGGGGCGAGCGAGATGGGGACCCCCTTCCGGCGTCCGCGCGCACCCACACGGTACAGACGTCGTGAGGGTCGGTGCCCCTCGTTAGAGGGGACAATCCCCGGAGGAGCGGCCTGAGGTGGGGCCAGACTCGCTCGCGCACGCTCAGCAGAGGCCGGGGCGCTAACCGCGGCGACACCGATCGTCGTGCCGATCGCGATCCCGTTGCCCCACTACGCTCAACGAAGGTCGGGGCGTGACTACGCCGCCTCGGGCTTGTAGCCGACGTTCACGGCGCGGGCGCGGGCCTCGTCTGGATCGGGTGGAAGACCTCGTCGCCCTCGATCCGCAGTTCGGGAGGGCCGTGGGCGAGCAGAGCCTCGCGGATGCGATCCGCTTCGGGCAGCCCCTGCAAGCTCACCCCGCCCGCCAGTCCGATCAACTCCACTCCGATCAGCTCGCCCTCGCCGTCGTAGTCGAGGTTCCGCAGATCGCCGAACTCGCGGCACGCGTTGATCCTGGCCTTCTTGAAGCGCAGATAGAGGATGTCGCCCACGTCGTTGACGCGGACCTCGATGCCCTCACTCATGCTCGGCCCCCACAGCTCCTGTTCGGGCCTACTCCCCGTGCCCGGCCACCGTCGCCACGAGCATCGGATCGGAGTCGACGCGGACATAAGCCTTGCAGCGCCGTTCGCCAATCGGACGCAGGAAAACCATACCGTGGAGGTACGGCTGGGTGCTCCGTCCGGTCGCTCCGTGGCGGCCCGCCGCCGAGGATCACGCGCACCCTCGTCCGGAAGGCATTATGAGAACGCGCGAGGGCGGGAGGCACCGATAGAACGGTACGCGGAAGGACCGCCACGTCGGCCTTGCGGTGACCTGCGACCCTCGTGGAGGTGCTCGGGGCGGTGACCATGGTGCCTGCACGCGCGTCCGGGGATCCCGTCGGAGGCGCCCCGTTCACGGGGCTCCGGATCGTGGAGCTCGGCGGGGCGGTGGCCTCCGCCGCGGCGACCAAGCGCTTCTCCGATCTCGGTGCGGAGGTGGTGAAGGTGGAGCCGCCCGGCGGCGCCCCGCTGCGCCGGCTGCGGCCGTTCCCGGGGGATCGGCCCGGGCCCGACGTCGGGGCCTTCCACGTCGCCCTCGACACCGGCAAGCGCTCGCTCCTGCTCGACCTCGGCACCCCCTCCGGTCGCGAGGTGCTCGGCCGTCTCGCCGCGGGCGCGGACCTGCTCGTCTCCGACCTCCCGGCAGGGCAGGCGCGTACGCTCCGGGCGCGCCTCGCGGAGGGGGAGTCGGGGCCGAGCACCGTCTGGATCACGCCGCACGGCCTGGAGGGCCCGTTCGCCGGACGCCGGGAGAACGACGCCTCCCTCTTCGCCTGGTCGACGCGCGCCTTCAACCAGCGGCTCCCCCGCGCGCCCGATCGCGGGCCGCTTCGCTACGCGCCGTTCCTCGCCGAGGTGCAGGTGGGCGCGACCGCGGCGGCCGTCGGGGCGGCGGTGGTGTGGGCCAGGAGCCGGGACGGCGTCCGCCGGGTCGTGGATCTCTCGGCGGTCGAGGCGCTCGCCGGCAACGTCGACAGCGCCTTCTTCCTCCACGCCATGACCGGCACCTCCGACACCTACCCCCGCCCCTCCGACCTGGGCGCGCGCACGTACGCCTGCCGCGACGGCCACGTGCTGATGCTCCAGGTGGACCGGGAGCCCGCGCGCTCCCGCGTGCGCGAGCTCCTCGGCGCCGCGGGGAGCGGGGCGGAAGGCGAGCGTCCGGTCGAGGACTCGCTGCGCTCGTGGCTCACGGCCCGCACGAAGCAGGATGCCTTCGAGTCGCTCCAGCGGGCGGGCGTGATCGCGGCGCCGATCCTCGACGCCTCCGAGCTGCTCTCGGATCCGCAGGCGGCCGCCCGGGGATCCTACGTGCGCATGCGGCACCCCTCGCTCGGCGAGACGACGATCGCGGGGCCCCCGTTCCGCGTCGCCTCCGGCGCCGGGGGATCCTGGGAGGCGCGGCCGGCGCCCGCACCCGGCGCCGACACCGCGGCGATCCTCTCGGAGCTCGGCTACGCGCCCGAGGAGCAGATCGCGCTGGCGCGCGCGGGGGTCGCGCCGTGAGCAGCGCGGCGCTGTCGGGCGTGCGCGTGATCGAGCTGGCCGAGGTCTGGGCGGGGCCGATGGGGTGCACGCTCCTCGCCGACCTCGGGGCGGACGTCGTGAAGCTCGAGACCTTCCCGCGGAGCTCGATGACGCGGCCCGTGGTGGAGGACGCCCGCGTCGGGGCGGGGACGGGTCCGCCGTACGAGCGCGTAAACGTCCACCACCACGCCAACCGCAACAAGCGGAACATCGCCGTCGACGTGCGCGCCGGGGCCGGCGCCGAGGTGCTGCGCCGGCTCATAGCCGGCGCGGATCTCGTCGTCGAGAGCTTCTCCGCGGGGACGCTGGAGAGGCTGGGATTCGGGTGGGAGTCCGTGCACGCGATCCAGCCGCGGGCCTCCCTGATCTCGCTCGCTGCGTGGGGCCAGGACGGGCCGTATCGCGGGTACCGGATGTTCGGGAGCGGCCTCGACGCGATGGTCGGGCACCACCTGGTGCGCGGACATCCCGGCGCGCCGCTCGAGGAGACGGCGCCGGCCGTGCACTCCGACGCCGCCGTGCCGCTGACCGTGGTCCTCGCCGCCGTGACCGCGCTCGCCCTGCGCGACCGCAGCGGGGAGGGGTCGTGGATCGACCTCGCGCAGGTCGAGGACCTCGCGTGGCAGCTGCCGGCGATCCTCGGCGAGTGGACGGCGAGCGGGCGCTCGCCGCCCCGGGTCGCCAACGGCGATCGCGATCTGGTGCCCCACGACTACTACCGGGCGGCCGGCGGCGAGTGGATCTGCGTCGCCGCCGAGGACGACTCGCAGTGGGCGGGGCTCGCCGAGGCGATGGGCCGGCCCGAGCTGGCGCAGGAGCCGCACCCGTGGGCGTCGGTCGCGGGCCGCCTCCGCGCGCGCGTCGACGTCGATGCCGCCGTCGGCGCCTTCGTGGCGCAGCTTCCCCCGGAGGAGGCCGCGGAGCGTATCCAGCGCCACGGAGCGGTGGCGGCGCCGGTGCTCGGTCCCGCGGGTCCGCTTCAGAGCCCGCAGCTCCGGGCGCGCGGCTGGCTGCGTTCCACCTCCCACCCGCACCTGGGGCGGAGGGAGGTCGGCGGCTTCCTCTGGCAGATGGAGCCCGATGCGCCGGCGTGGGAGAGGAGCGCGGCGCTCGTCGGCGAGCACAACGCGGAGGTCCTCTCAGAGCTCGGCTACAGTGCCGCCGAGATCGCCCGGCTCGAGGCGAGCGGCGTGATCGGCGATCGCTACGGGGCGCCGGAGCGTTGAGGGAGGGCACGGTGGGGTTCGTCAGGGAGCGGCTCGATCTGGCGGGAGGGGTGGCGGTCGTCACCGGCGCGGGGAGCGGCATCGGACGCGCGATCGCCATAGGCCTCGCCGATGTCGGCGCCCGCGTCGTCGTCGGCGAGCTCAACGAGGAGCGCGGGCGGGCCACGGCGGCCGCGATCGAGGAGGCCGGCGGCGAGGCGCACGCCGTCCAGGCCGACGTCCGCGCGCGCGAGCAGGTGCAGCGGCTGGTCGACGCCGCGCTCGAGCGCTTCGGCGACATCCACGTGATGGTCAACAACGTCGGCGGGTCGTTCCAGCTGCCGACGCTCGATCTCAGCGACAACGGGCTCGAGGCCGTGCTCCGCGTCAACCTCAAGGCGATGTTCCTGGGCAGCCAGATCGCCGCCCGCGCGATGATCGCCGCCGGGCACGGGGGCAGCATCGTCAGCACGTCGTCGGGCTCGGCCCTGCAGGGGGACGCCGTCGGGTCGGCGCACTACAGCGCCGCGAAGGCCGCGATCCTGGGGATGACGCGCTCGCTGGCGGCGGAGTGGGCCCGGCACGGGATCCGCGTCAACGCCGTGGCCCCCGGCGGCGTGAACACGCCGGGGCGAGTCCGCAACATGCGCGAGGACGTCGGCTCCCGGGCCGTCGAGCACGCGCCGCTGCGCCGCCTGGCCGAGCCCGAGGAGATCGCGGCGGGCGCGGTCTTCCTCGCGTCGGGTCTCGCGAGCTACGTGACGGGCCACACGCTGGTGATCGACGGTGGCGGCAGCACGACGGGGATTTCCTAGGGCCGTCTGCGTTGGTGGCTCGGCGCCCTCAGCCACCAGAGCCTTGTGCCAGAGGAACGGGTAGTCAGTCGCGGCGACCGTGAACGGCGACGGGGTCCCGCGTCATCCCGCCTGAGCTGGCTGCGGGGTCGAGACCTCGACCTCAACGAGTTCGAACCTCGTCGAGATCGTCGGGGTGTCCTCGCCGAACTCGGCGTAGGACTTGAGAACGTCCTCCGGGATCGGCTCGTTGTGGTGGGCGATCGCGTCGTCGACGGACATCCTGGGCTCCGGGAGGGGTTCCCCCTGCTCCAGCAGGTCCTCGATGTGGAAGGCGAGAGCCTCACGGATCATGGCCTGCATCTCGTCCCAGGTGTCACCGACGCTCACGCAGCCCGGCACGTCCGGCACGTACGCGCAGTAGTTGTTCGGGGTCTGCTCGAAGACGACGGCATACGTCAGCTTGATCGGTTCCCCCTCCCCAGCCCTGCCTGCCTCATGATACTCCGCCACGTCCCCGGCTTGAGGTCACTCCCGAGGGGGCCCGGGATGGTGACCGTCCCCGGCTTCTCCGGGTGGCGAAAGTGCCTATGGCTGCCGCGCGTTCTCATCAGGTACCAGCCGTCGCGCTCGACCACCCGGATGGCGTCCCTAACCTTTGGCGGCATAGCCGAGTCCCGCGAGCAGATCATGCATCCGGCCCGCCGCCGGGTCGCGCGCCTTCTCCGCCTCGCGCGGCTGCTCCAGGGCCGCGGTGCTGTCTTCGTCGGCGCTTGAGGCCGCCGTGTGCCACTCAGAGCGGATCGCGAGGCCCAGAGGGTGGGTGTAACTATCCGCTGAGAGCGTTAGCAATTGGGAACCAAGATGTTTGTGCGGATGAGGAGATCGTCCCGAAAAAGCTAAGGCTGCCTTGCGGCAGCCTTGCGCCCTGCCGCCGAAGCGCGCAGGGGGTGTACGAATCGCACCGTACTGAGGTCCACCGCCGGTGGTCAAGGCATGGAGAACCAACCCGTGCCACCTCTCGCCCACCGGCGCGAGTACCCGAGAGTGGCTCTAGGAGCGCCCGGCGCCGCCGCCCGCCGCCCCGGCGGCGGCGCCCGCGATGCGGCCGAAGACGGCGCCCGCCATCAGCCCGCTCCCGCCGGCGTAGTTGTCGTGGAAGAGGCCGCCGACCAGCTCCCCCGCGGCGTACAGGCCCGGGATCGGGCGCTCCTCCGTGTCGAGCACCGATCCCGTCCTCGGGTCGATAC
>VYDC01000194.1 GCA_009843585.1 Chloroflexota bacterium
CGCGCCGGCGGCGTCGCGGAGGCGGTGGGACGGCCGCTCCACCCGCTCGCGGCGGCGGCTCCCCGATGAGCGGGGGGCCCGTGTGACGGCGCCCCGGGGGCGGGAGGCGGCGGGCGCGGGGGCGCCGGAGCCCCCGGCCGACGCCGACGCGCCCGAGTTCGCGCTCAGGCTTCCCGCCTTCCACGGACCGCTCGACCTGCTGCTGCACCTCATAGAGCGCCGGGAGCTCGACGTCACGGCGGTCTCGCTGCTCGAGGTCACGGAGCAGTACCTCGCACACCTGCGGGCGGGAGATCGCATCGACGTCGCGCGCCTCGCCGAGTTCATCGCGATCGGGGCCCGGCTGCTGCTCCTGAAGTCCCGCGCGCTGCTCCCCCGGCCCCCGGAGGAGGAGGACGGCGCGGAGGAGGAGGACGCGGAGGCGCTCGTCGCCGCGCTGAGGGACTACAAGCGCTACCGGGACATCGCCGGCGAGCTCCGGTCGCGGGGCGCCGCCGGGCGCTCCTATCGCCGCGAGGCGCCGCCGCCGGAGCGGCCGCCGGGGAGCGGGCTCGACGGCGTCGAGGTGGAGGCGCTGGCGGCCGTCTTCCGCGGCGTGCTCGAGCGCCTCGCCGCCGAGCAGGACGCCGCGACGCCCCCCGTCCCCCGGGAGCGCGTCCGCCTGCGCGAGCGGATCGAGCTGCTCGTCGCCCGGCTGGAGGAGGAACGCCGCCTCTCCTTCCGCCGCCTGCTGGAGGGATCGCGATCCCGGCTGCAGGTCGTCGTCGACTTCCTGGCCGTGCTGGAGCTCATCAAGGCGGGCTTCGTCGAGGCGACGCAGAGCGTCCCCTTCGGCGACATCGAGCTCGAGCGCCGCGCCGGAGCGCTCCCGCCCGTGACCGCGCAGCTCAGTCTCGATCTGCCCGACCAGTAGCCCCGTGCCGCCCCGGGTGGGCGGTGCTACGATCGGCCCGTCCACCCGGTCCCGGTCGTTCGCGAAGGGATGCTGACCGCCCGTGCTGCTGGTCCGCGAGGAGTTGCGCCGTGGGGTTCCTCCCGGCGAGAGCGCGCTCACGGTGGGCGTCTTCGACGGCGTCCACCGCGGGCACGGCGCGCTCGTCGGGCGGCTGCTCAGCGAGGCCGGGGCGCGGCGCCTGACGCCGGGCGTGGTGACGTTCCACCCGAGTCCGATCTCCGTCCTCCGGCCCGACATCTCGCTCGCCTACCTCGAGTCGCTCGAGCGCCGGGTGGAGCTGCTCGGCGATCTCGGGGCCGCCTTCGTGGCGGTCGTGAGCTTCACCTCGGAGCTCGCGCAGGTCAGCGCCGGGGAGTTCGTGCGGCTGCTCGCGGAGGAGGCGCGCGCCCGCCTGCTCGTCGTGGGCGGCGACTTCGCCCTGGGGCGCGGACGCGAGGGGACGGCTGAGCGCCTCGCCGAGCTCGCCGAGCCCCGGGGCGTCGAGGTCATCACCGTGGGGCTCGTGGACGAGGACGGGGGCAAGGTCTCCTCCACGCGCATCCGCCAGGCGCTGGCCGCGGGCGAGATGGAGGCAGTCCACAGGCTCCTCGGGCGCCCCTACTCGCTGCGAGGCCCCGTTCTCCGCGGCGACGAGCGCGGCCGGTCCATAGGGTTCCCGACCCTGAACATCGGCGTCAGCCCCGACCGCGCGCTGCCGCCGAACGGCGTCTACGTCTGCCGCGCGTGGGTCGGCGGTCAGCACCACAACGCGGTCACGAACATCGGGGTCCGGCCCACCTTCGACGGATCCAGCCGGCAGGTGGAGACGCACCTCCTGGACTTCTCGGGAGATCTCTACGGCGAGCACGCCTCCGTCGATCTCCTGCACCGGCTCAGGGAGGAGCGGCGCTTCCCGGGTCCCGACGGCCTGATCGCGCAGATCCGCCGGGACGTCGCCGAGAGCCGGCGCTACCTCGCCTCGCGGGTGCCGGCGTGAGCCGGGGCATGGCCCCGGTCGAGGATCAGCTCGCCGCGCTGCTGCGCGGGACGGAGTTCGGCGACGAGCCGACCAGGCGGGTGATGGAGGCCGAGCTCCGCGAGCGCCTCGCGGAAGGCCGCCCGCTGCGCGTGTACTGCGGCTACGACCCGACCGCGGTCGACCTGCACCTCGGCCACACGCTGACGATGCGCAAGCTGCGCACCTTCCAGGACCTCGGCCACGAGGTGACGTTCCTGATCGGCAACTTCACGACCCTCGTCGGCGACCCCTCCGACGCCGACAGGACGCGCCCGATGCTCTCACCGGAGGAGATCGAGGAGAACAGCCGGACCTACGTGGACCAGGCGTTCCGCATCCTCGACCGCGAGCGCACGATCGTGCGGCGCAATGCGGACTGGCTCGGCGCGCTCAGCTTCGGCGACGTGCTGCGGGTCGCCTCGCACTTCACCGTGGCGCAGTTCCTCGAGCGCGACAATCTGGCGCGCCGCTTCGAGCGGCACGACCCGATCCACATCAGCGAGTTCCTCTACGCGCTGATGCAGGCCTACGACGCGGTCGCGATGGAGACCGACGTGCAGGTGGGCGGCAGCGACCAGCTCTTCAACCTCATGGCCGGCCGCGTGCTGCAGCGCGAGTACGGCCAGCGGCCGCAGGTAGCGATCACGTTGCCGCTCCTGAGCGGCACCGACGGCAACCTGAAGATGTCCAAGTCGCTCGGCAACCACATCGGGATCGACGAGCCCCCGAACGACCTGTTCGGGAAGGTGATGTCGATCCCGGACTCCTCGCTGCGCAGCTACTTCACGCTGCTCACGGACCTCCCCGACGTCGAGGTCGAGGCGCTGCTGGCCGGCGCGCCGATGGAGGCCAAGAAGCGGCTCGCCCTCGAGATCACGGCGGGCCTGCACGGCTCCTCGGCCGCCGAGGCCGCCCGCGGCTACTTCGAGTCGACGATCCAGCGGCGCGAGACCCCCTCCGAGATGCCCGAGTACGCGCTCGACGGCGAGGCGCCCGAGGGGGAGCGCTCGCTCCTCCGCGTGCTGGCCGCCTCCGGGCTCGCCGCGAGCAGCGCCGAGGCGAGGCGGCTCGTGGCGCAGGGCGCCGTCCGGGTCAACGGAGAGCGCGCCCTCGAGGCGGCGCGCCCGCTCTCGCCCGGCGACGAGCTGCGCGTCGGCCCCAGGCGCTTCCTGCGGGTCGTCGCCGGGGCGGGGCGCGGCGCCTGATTTGGTAAGGTACGCCGGTGGTGGCGGGGGCCGCGGATGCTCGATGGCGGGTTCGACGTCGACGTCGATCACATCGCCCGGACGATCGCAGAGGCGGAGATCGTCTGTCTCTACTTCCCGCTGCTGCGCACGACGCTGCTCATCGATGCGCGAACCACGGCGAGCGTCGGCCCCCTCGTGCGCCTGGTCCCGATCGCCGCGAGCGCGGGCGAGCGCCTGCGCTCGCTGAGGCGCCTGCGCTCCCAGCTCCCGCGCCCTGAGTCCATCACCACCATCCTCTGGACGCGGCGCGTGGCGGCGCTCCGGGGCCTCGGCGTCTGGAGGTGCCTCGCCGAGCGCCTCGCCACGACCGGCGACGGCTCCGTCATCGGGCGGGCCGAGGCCTGCCTCGACGAGCTCGCCGTGCTGGAGAGGCGCGAGCTCAGGCGCGCGCTCACCGGCGAGCAGCACCGCACGCTCTGGGGGCGCCCCGGTCTCGGCGACGCGGCCGCGGGCGGCTCCTCGGGCGACGCGATCCCGTAGCCGGCTGAGGCCGCCGGCCGGGCAGCGCGGCCGCCTCCCCTACGACGCGGCGGCGGCGAGCTCCTTCAGGACCTGCTCCTGGACGTGCGCGGGGACGTCCGAGTAGCGCGCGAACTCCAGCGAGAAGCGGCCCCGCGCCCCGGTCAGCGCCCGCACGTCCGCGGCGTACCGCTGCACCTCGGCGAGCGGCGCCTCGGCGGTGACGGCGGAGAAGACGCCGTCGGGCTCGACGCCGTGGACCTGCGCCCGGCGCCCGTTGAGATCGCTCATCACGTCGCCCAGGTTGTCGCTCGGCGTGCGGATGACGAGCCGCACGATCGGCTCGAGCAGCTGGGGTCGCGCGTCGAGGATCCCCTGCCGGAGCGCCTGCGACGCGGCGATCTTGAAGGCCATCTCCGAGGAGTCGACGGAGTGGGACGAGCCGTCGACCAGCGTCACCCGCAGGTCGACCACCGGCGAGTGCGCGACGGGGCCGTCGGGGAGGGTCTCGGCGATCCCCTTCTCGACCGCGGGAATGAACTGGCGCGGCACGTTGCCGCCGACGACCTTCTGGTTGAACTCGAAGCCGTCGCCCCGCGTCAGCGGCTCGAGCTGGATGACGACGTGCCCGTACTGGCCGTGGCCGCCGGTCTGCTTCTTGTGCTTGTACTCGGCGCGCGCCGACGCGCTGATCGTCTCCCGGTAGGGGACGCGCGGAACCGCCATATCGACGTCGACGCCGAAGTTCTGGGCGAGCCGGGCCGACACGTCGGCGACCTGCGCGTCGCCGAGGGTGAGCATCACGAGCTCGGCGGTGTCGGGATCGCGCTCGACGCGGATGGTGGGATCCTGCTCGCGGATGCGCGCAAGCGCGGTCGAGAGCTTGTCGACGTCCGACTTCGTGCGCGGCTGGATCGCCGTCCGGTAGGCGGGGACCGGGAACGGGATCTCGACGACGCGCACCGACTCGGCCTCGGAGCCCACGAGCGAGTCGCCGGTCAGGGTGTGCTGGAGCTTCGCCGCGACGCCGATGTCGCCGGCGACGAGAGCGGGCACCTCGATCTGCTCCTTGCCCCGCTGGATGTAGAGGTGGCCGAGGCGCTCCGTCTGTCCGCGCTGCACGTTGAACGGGTGCGCGTCGGCGCTCAGGGTTCCGGAGAGGATGCGCAGGAAGGTGAGGCGCCCGACGAAGGCGTCGGCGGTCGTCTTGAAGACGATCGCGACGACCGGCCCGTCCTCGGTCGTCGCGATCGTGCCGTCCTCGGTGGCGTGCTCACGGCCGAGGGGCGAGGGGGCGTAGGTCGCGACGGCGTCCAGCAGCGCGGCGATGCCGATCCCCTCCTTCGCGGAGGTCGGGACGACGGGGACGACCTCGCCGGCCGCGAGGGCGGCGGCGAGCGCGGCGCCGAGCGCCTCGGGGGTCACCTCCTCGCCCTCGAGGTAGGCGGTCAGGAGGTCGTCGTCGGTCTCGGCGACGGCTTCGACGAGCTGCTCCTGCGCGGCCTCGATCGCGTCGGCGAGGTCGTCGCCCGGGTCGGAGGCCTCGCCGCCGCTGCCCGGGCGCAGCCGTCCGCTCACCAGGTCGACGATCCCGGAGAAGGACGCCGCCTCGCCGGCCGGGATCGCGAGCGGCACCAGGTGCTGCCCGAAGCGCTCGCGGAGAGAGTCGAGCACGCGCTGGAAGTTGGCGTTCTCGCGATCCATGCGGTTCACCACGACGAGACGCGGCAGGCCTGAGCGCTCGGCGTGCTCCCAGGCGACCTCCGTGCCCCCCTCGATCCCCGCCACGGCGTCGACGACGACGAGCGCCGCGTCGGCCGCATGCACGCCGCAGGCCACATCGCCCTCGAAGTCCGGCGAGCCTGGCGTGTCTATGACGTTGAGCCGCGTCTCCCCCCACTCGACGGGGAGCATGGCGAGGGAGATGGAGTAGCGGTGCCTGTGCTCGAGCGGGTCGAAGTCGCCGACGGTGTTCCCCGCGTCGACGGATCCCGCCCGGTCGATCGCACCCGACTGGAGCAGCATCGACTCGCCGAGCGTGGTCTTCCCGGCGCCGTGGTGACCGAGCAGAACGACGTTCCGAAGCTGTCCAGAGGCGTACGCGCGCATCGATGTCCCCCCCGCCGAGTGAGCGCGCATCGTACTGTGCCGCTCGCCGGGCCCACAACGGCGGCGCAGGCCGACGCGGACGGCCGGGGCGGCCGGACGCCACGGGCTCGGGCGCCGCCGCCGGCGCGCCGAGTGGCGGATGAATCCGCGGCGCCGATCCCGGTCGTATATCGTAGTGGGCGGGTTCGGATGAGGCGCCGGAGGGGATTCGGCGGCACCCCATCCGCCCCGGCCCATACTACCCCGTGCCGAGCCGGCGGATCCGAGCGGGTTCGCGGCCGGCTCCGCGGCGCCGGCGGCGCCGCGCGGGCCGGTATGGTGGCGGCGTGTGCGACGCGGGCGGCGGCCGCCGCTGGCCCTTCCACGCGCGGGCGAACTGGCGCAGCTACGACGCGCCGTTTCACGTCAAGCTTCGCCTCACGGCGCGCAACAACTGGCTGAAGATCGTCAACTGGTCGCTCTGCTGCGGCCACGGCGGCGAGCCGGGCTGCTGAGGCGTGCCGCCGAGAGCGCCCGGTCCGGGCGCCACGGAGTAGGCCCAGCCGGCGGGGCGCCGGGACGGGGGCGGGATCGGATGGAGTGGCAGGACAGCGCCCGGGAGGCCGCCTTCCGCGCCGAGGTTCGCGGCTTCCTCGCGGCCGAGCTTCCGGAGCGCTACCGGGAGCTCGCCACGCACAACCGCATCGTGAGACGGGTGTGGCAGAAGGACCGCCTCTCCCCCGAGGCCCCGCGCCGGGAGGCGGCCCGGCGCTGGTCCGAGGCGCTCGCCGAGCGGGGGTGGTTCGCGCCGCACTGGCCGCGCGAGTACGGCGGCGCCGGTCTCGGCCCCTCCGAGCAGTTCGTCTTCAACGAGGAGATGGCGCGGGTCGACGCTCCCTCCGTGCAGGGAGTGGGCGTCGGCTTCCTGGGCTCTGCCCTGATCATCCACGGCACCGACGAGCAGAAGCGGACGCACCTCCCCCGCATCCTGGACGGCTCGGTCGTGTGGGCGCAGGGCTTCTCGGAGCCGGGCGCCGGCTCCGACCTCGCCGGCCTCACGACGCGCGCCGTCCGGGACGGGGACGAGTACGTCCTGAGCGGACAGAAGATCTGGACCTCGGACGGCCACGAGGCGGAGTGGATCTGCGTCCTCGCGCGAACGGATCCCGATCTGCCGCGCCACCGCGGCGTCTCGTTCCTGCTCGTCGACATGCGGCAGCCGGGCATCGAGCTGCGGCCGCTCATCAACCTGAACTGGCGGCACGCCTTCAACGAGACCTTCTTCGACGCAACGCGCGTGCCCGTCACCAACCGCGTCGGCGAGGAGAACCGGGGCTGGTACGTGGCGATGACCGTGCTCGACTTCGAGCGGTCGAACGTCGCCGGCGCCGTGGAGGCGCGCCGCCTCCTCTCGCGCCTGATCGCCGACGCAAGCGGGCCCGGCGCCCACCGCGCCCGGCTCGCCAGGGTCGATTCCCTCAGGCAGCAGGTCGCGCAGCGCTGGATTGAGGCCGAGGTGCTCTACGGCTTCTCCGCGCAGATCATCTCCATAGAGAAGGCCGGCCGGGTGCCCAACCACGAGGCCTCGGTGTCGAAGGTCTTCGGGTCGGAGCTGGCGCAGGCGATCGCGCGCACCGGCGCCTCCGCCTACGGGCTCTACGCGCTGCTCTGGGACCCCGACGACATCCGCTCGCCCCTCGAGGCCTTCTTCGCCCAGGCCTACGTGGAGAGCCTCTCGAGGACGATCGCCTCCGGGACCTCCGAGATCCAGCGCAACGTCATCGCCACGCGGGGTCTCGGGCTCCCCCGGGGCTAGACGCCCCGCCGGAGCCCTCCTCCCCCGATCCGCGGCTCGCGCGCGAGAGGCCGCCGGTCGCCGGCGCGTCCGGCCGGCGCGGACCCCCCG
Source organism: Chloroflexota bacterium (assembly GCA_009843585.1). Classification (GTDB taxonomy): domain Bacteria; phylum Chloroflexota; class Dehalococcoidia; order UBA2979; family UBA2979; genus VYDC01. The sequence goes on from VYDC01000194.1 coordinate 7,653, forward strand.
CGCGGTGCATGCTCAGTCCATGATGATGGTTATACTGTGTTCGTATCGTAGGTAGCACTACGACTTGACGATAGTGTAGACGGTAGTAGCATCTTCGTCGGACCGAAACACAATCTTTCGTGCGAACCGGGGGGGAAGCGATGCGTGACCTGATTGTTGCGTGCGCGGCGGCGGTCCGGAGGCACCTCGGCCCCGGGCCGGCGGGGCGCCGACTCGCGGGGGCGGGGACGCTCCTCGCGGCCGCCGTGCTCGCCGCGGGCGCGCCGGCCTGCGCCTGCGGGGACGGCGACTCCCTGACCGTCTACTACGGTCGCAGCGCCGAGCTCATCGGGCCGCTCCTCGAGCGCTTCGCGGAGGAGCAGGGCGTCGACGTCCAGGTGCGCTACGCCGGCACGTCGGAGCTCGCCGCGCTGCTGCTGGAGGAGGGCGACCGGAGTCCCGCCGATCTCTACATCGCCCAGGACGCGGGCGCCCTCGGCGCGGTCGAGGCCGCCGGCCTGCTCGCCCCGCTGGACGACGAGCTCCTGACCCGCGTCGACCCCGCGTTCCGCTCACGGTCGGGCCGCTGGGTCGGGCTCTCCGGGCGCGCGCGGGTCGTCGCCTACAACACGGAGGCGATCGCGCCCGGCGACCTCCCGGAGTCCATCCTCGACTTCGCCGATCCCAGCTGGGCGGGCCGCGTCGGCTGGGCGCCCCAGAACGGCTCGTTCCAGGCCTGGGTCACCGCGCTCCGCGTGACGCAGGGCGAGGAGGCGGCGCGCGCATGGCTCGAGGCGATGCGCGCCAACGGCGTCGCCGCCTACCCGAACAACACCTCGATCGTGCAGGCCGTGGCGAGCGGGGAGATCGAGGCCGGGTTCGTGAACCACTACTATCTGCACCGCTTCCTCGCCGAGGAGGGCGAGTCCTTCGGCGCGCGCAACCACTACACGGCGCCCGGCGACGTCGGGACGCTCGTGAACGTGGCCGGCGTCGCGATCCTCGAGAGCTCCGCAGAGCGCGGGCTCGCCTCGCGCCTGATCGCCTTCCTGCTCGGCGAGGAGGCGCAGCGCCACTACGCGGAGGAGACGTTCGAGTACCCCCTGGTGGAGGGGGTGCCGGCCTCGGCCGACCTGCCGAGCATCGCCGACCTGAGGCCGCTGGAGGTCGACCTGAGCCGCCTGGAGGACCTGGAGGCGACGCTGCGCCTGCTGCGGGAGGTCGGCGCGCTGCAGTAGGGGGCGCCGGCGCCCGGCGCGCAGCCGCTACGGCGCCGGGGGCCGCGGATCCGAGAGCGCCGCCTCAAGCGCGCCCTCGATGGTCGGCTGGCGGTGCTCGAAGCCGAGCGCGGCGAGCCGCGCCGGCACCGCTCGCTGGCTCGCCAGCAGCGCCTCATCGGCGAGGCCACGGCCGAACTGGAGCCGGAGCACCGCGGCCGGCAGGCGCATCACGGCGGGCCGCCTCACCGCGCGGCCGAGGGCCCTGGTGAAGTCGCGGTTGGTGATGGGGGGAGCGACCACGTTCACGGCCCCCGACATCGCGTCGTCGGTGAGGGCGCGCTCGACGGCGGCGAGCTGGTCGCCGACGCTCACCCAGGGCATCCACTGCCGCCCGCTCCCCAGCGTCGCGCCGAGACCGAGCCGGAAGATCCTCGCCAGGCGGTCGAGGAAGGCGGGGCTCTCGACGACCACCCCCGTGCGCGCCCGCACGACGCGCACGCCGAGATCCTCGGCCCTCCGCGCCTCCGTCTCCCAGGCCTCGCAGAGATCGGCGAGGAACCCCGTGCCCCGCGGGGCCTCCTCGGTCAGCTCGCCGTCGCCCCCGTCGCCGTAGTAGCCGGTCGCGGACGCGCTGACGAGGACCCCGGGGCGGGACCCCAGCGTCTCCAGGTGCTCGACCAGCGTGCGCGTCGACTCGACGCGGCTCCGCCAGAGCACGTCGCGCCGGGACGGCGACCAGCGCGCCGTCCCGATCGAGGCGCCGCTCAGGTGGACGACGGCGTCGACGCCCTCGAGCGCGCCCTCCCGGAACCAGCCGCTCGCCGGCTGCCAGTGCGCCTGCGGGTCGTCGGGCTCGCCGCGCCTAACCCGCATCACCTCGTGCCCTGAGCCCGCGAGACGCTCCGCCAGGGCTCGGCCCAGGAACCCCGAACTGCCGGTCACAGCAACCCGCACCGCCGCCCCCCTCCCGACGAT
>VYDC01000078.1 GCA_009843585.1 Chloroflexota bacterium
TGGACGAGCGCCGCGAGCCTTCCGAATCCGGGCTTCCGGCCGCTGGAGGGAGCGGCCGGCGAGTACAACGGCAAGTTCATGATGGGCCAGATGGTGCTCCGGGGCGGCTCCGTCGCCACTCCCCGCAACCACATGCGCGCGAGCTATCGCAACTTCTTCTACCCGCCCGACCGCTGGCAGTTCATGGGCTTCCGCCTCGCCGAGGACCTGGACTAGCTCGATCTTGCCGATGAGTCACGACGGCCGTCCCCGAGCGCGCGCGCCGCGGGCGGGCGACCCGCGCGCGAGCGCCCCGGCGAACGGCCGCTTCACCATCACCGCGCACACGTCGGCCGACGCCGAGCACCGCTCCGCGGTCGAGGAGATGGTGCGGGGCCTGACCGCGGAGCCGAAGATGCTGAGCCCGAGGTTCCTCTACCACAACGAGGGCTCGCGGCTCTTCGACGAGATCACGCGGCTCGACGAGTACTACCCGACGCGCGTCGAGCGCGCGCTGCTCGAGCGCTTCGCCGCCGAGATCGTCGAGGAGGTCCGGCCCCTCGAGATCGTCGAGCTCGGGCCCGGAAGCGGCGCGAAGAGCGGCACGCTGATAGGACCCGGGCTCGACGCGGGGACGCTCGCGCGCTACATCCCCTTCGACATCAGCGAGTCGGCGGTCCGCGAGAGCGCGTCGTCGCTGCTTCAGGCGCACCCGGACCTCGGCGAGATCGCCGGCGTGGTGGGCGACTTCGGGCGGCATCTCTCCGCCGTGCCCTCCACGCAGGGCCGGCGCCTGATCGCCTTCCTCGGCTCGACGATCGGGAACCTCCACCCGCAGGAGCAGCGGCGCCTCCTCACCGAGTTGCGCCGGCTGATGGGCCGCGACGACGACGCCGTGCTCATCGGGGTGGATCTCGTGAAGGACCGCCGCGTGCTCGAGGAGGCGTACAACGATCGCCGGGGCGTGACGGCCCTCTTCAACCTCAACTCCTTGGAGGCGGCGAACGACCTGCTGGGCCTCGACCTGGACGCCGACCTCTTCCGGCACCGCGCCTTCTTCAACGCCGCGCACTCGCGGATCGAGATGCACCTCGAGGCGCGGGCCGACGTCTCCTTCGCCCTGCCGCCGGACGGCGAGACCGTCCGCCTCCGCGCCGGCGAGACGATATGGACGGAGAGCTCGTACAAGTTCACCCGGGAGGGGTTCGCCGACACGCTGCGCGACGCGGGCTTCTCCCGGGCGCGCTGGTACACCGATCCGGATGAGATGTTCGCGCTCGTGCTGGCCCGTCCGGCCCCGAGCCGGGGCGTCTAGCCGGGCGGCTCCCAGGTGACGATCCCGATCTCCCGGAATCCCATCGGGAGCCGGACGCCGCCGGGCTCCCCCCACCACTCGTCCATCAGCTCCAGCATCCTGCGGTCCTTCTCCGAGCCGGGGCGCAGCCAGAGCATGCGCCGCCCGAGCGCGTGGGCCTCCTGGGGCGCGACGGGCGCCGCGCCCGTGCCGGCCACGACGCGCCTGACCTCGTAGGGACGCCCGAGCGCCCCGAGGAGCGCCACGAACTCCCTGAGCGCCGGGAGCACCGCGTGTGGCTCCTCGTGCACAGCCTCGAAGAGGTCGCCGAGCTGCGAGCCCCGCGGGAGCCGCGCGAGCGCCACGACGCAGAGCCGCCGCGCGCTCTGCTCCATCGCCTCGACGAAGGGGAAGGGCTCGCGGATGTCGTAGAGGCAGTGGGCGGCGAGCGCGACGTCGGCCTGCTCCGACCATCCCTCGACCGGCCACCTCGCGTCGTGCACGGTCAGGTTGGTCGCACCCGCCGCCCGGGCGCCCTCGTCGAGAACGCGGCGCATCGCGGGCGAGGGCTCGACGCCGATGACGCGCCTTACCCGCCCGGCGAGAGGCAGCGCGAAGCGGCCGCCGCCGGCGCCGATATCGAGCCAGGAGTCGTCGGCGCGCGCGAGCGAGAGCAGTACGGAGGCCTCGGCGGAGGATGCCTGCCCCGGCCGGAAGCGCCCGGCGACCGGCTGGTAGTAGTCGAATCCCTCCTCGGTCTCGCGCAGCCGCGCGACCTGGCGGGCGTCGGCGTCGACGAGCTGCGCCCAGCCCTCGCGGACGTCGTCGGCGGAGGGCCGGAGTGCCCGGGCGGAGTCCATCTCGACCTCCCGCCGGCGTCGTGGACCGGCCCCGATCGTGGCTCGCCGCGGCGGCTCAGCCGGAGGCCCCGCCCTCCTCGAGCCGCTCGCGGACGCGCGCGACGAACTGATCGAAGAGCCGGTCGGAGACGAACTTGATGAGACGCGAGCCCATCTGCGCCATGCGGCCGCCGACGTTGGCGACGGCCTCCACGGAGGACTCGGTCCCGCCGCCCTCCAGCGCCCGGAGCTCGCCTCGCATCTCGACGTCGGCGCTGCCGTCGCCCGCCCCGTGCGCGACGACGCGCATGGTGTGGCGCTCTCGGTCGAGCTCCACGAAGCGCCCCTCGCCACGGTACTTCGCCTGCACCGGCCCGACCTTGATGCCGAGCCGGCCCGAGAACTCGCGCTCGCTCTTCTCGGTCAGCTCGGCGCCCGGCACGCACTCGACGACCTGCTCCGGATCGGTGAGGAACTCCCAGACGCGGTCGATGGGAGCGTCCACGCGGAAGGTCTTCTCGACTCGGATCTCCATCCCGTCGCCCCCCATGCTCGTGCGGGCGGCGTACCCGCTACACTGTGGCCTCGGCCAACGTTCGTTATCGGCGTTCGCGAAGGAGAAGGCCCGTGATCCCCGGAACGTTCGACTACTTCGCCCCGTCCACTGTAGACGAAGCCGTCACGCTGCTCTCTGATCGAGGCCCCGACGCGAGGGTGCTCGCCGGGGGGCAGAGCCTGATCCCGATGATGAAGCTGAGGCTCGCGGAGCCGCCCGTGCTCGTCGACCTGAACCGCGTCGAGGGTCTCGGGGGCATCGAGGAGCGTGATGGCCATCTCCGGATCGGCGCGATGACGCGCCACGCCGCGCTCGAGACCTCGGATCTGATCGGCGCCCGCTACCCGCTGATCGCGGACGCGGCGGCCGTGATCGCCGACCCGCTGGTGCGCAATCGCGGCACCACCGGCGGCTCCCTCGCCCATGCCGACCCCGCCGGCGATCTCGGTTCGGTGATGACGGCGCTCGGCGCCGAGATCGTCGTCACCGGCCCCTCCGGCGAGCGCACGCTCTCCATCGACGACCTGCTGCTCGGTCCGTTCGCGACCACGCTCGAGGAGGGCGAGATCATGACCGAGGTCCGCGTCCCCCTCCCCGGGGCGGGGAGCGCGGGGGCCTACGAGAAGCTCGAGCGGAAGGTCGGCGACTTCGCCACGGCGGCCGTCGCCGTCCAGCTCAGCCGGGAGAACGGCAGCTGTTCGTCGATCGGCATAGCGCTGACCGCGGTCGGCCCCACCACGATCCGCGCCGGGGCGGCCGAGGATCACCTGCGCGGGGGCGCTCTGGACGAGGCGGCGCTCCGCGCGGCCAGCGAGCTCGCCGCCGAGGCGGCGGAGCCGGCCGCCGATCTCCGCGGCTCCGAGGAGTACAAGCGGGACATGGTGCGCGTGCTGACGCTGCGGGCGCTTCGTCGGGCGATAGCACGGGCGGGAGGGTAGCGAGATGCCACAGATCGAGGTGACCGTGAACGGCGCCGCCCACCAGGTGGACGTCGAGCCCCGGCTGCTCCTGGTCCACCTGATCCGCGAGGATCTCGGGCTCACCGGGACGCACATCGGCTGCGACACCACGCACTGCGGGGCCTGCACGGTCCTGCTCGACGGGGTGCCGGTCAAGTCCTGGGGGATTACATACCTGAGTGACCGCAGGCTTGACTCCTGCCGCGATGGTCACTATACTACCTCTAACGAGGGAGGGAACCATGACCGCAGCGGGTATGTCGCACCGGACCGGGATCAGCCTCACGGAGCTGTTCGCACGCTTCCCCGACGACGCGGCAGCCGAGCGGTTCTTTGTCGAGTCGCGCTGGCCGGACGGCATCGCCTGCCCGCGCTGCGGCTCCGTCAACGTGCAGGAGAAGACCACGCACAAGACGATGCCGTTCCGCTGCCGGGACTGCCGCCGGTTCTTCTCGGTGCGCGTCGGGACCGCGATGGCCGACTCGAAGCTCGGCTACCGCACCTGGGCGATCGCCGTCTACCTCGTCACCACCTCGCTCAAGGGCGTGTCGAGCATGAAGCTCCACCGCGACCTCGGCGTCACTCAGAAGACGGCATGGCACCTCGCGCACCGCATCCGGCAGGCGTGGACCGACGACGGCGGCGGGCCGCTCGGCGGGCCGGTCGAGGTTGACGAGACCTACGTGGGCGGGCTGGCGAAGAACCGCCACGCCTCCGAGCGCGACCGGCCGCACCGGCGCTCCGACTTCGAGAAGACGCCCGTGGTGGGCGTGAAGGATCGCGCGACTGGCGAGGTCCGGGCGCGCGTCGTCACCGCCACCGACGGCGACACCCTGCGCGGCTTCGTGCGCGAGAACGCGGCGCCGGGCTCACAGGTCTACTCCGACGGCCACGCCGCCTACACGTCACTGGAGGGCGAGTACAAGCACGCTGCGGTGCAGCACTCGGTCGGCACCTACGTGATCGGTCAGGCGCACACCAACGGCATAGAGTCGTTCTGGTCGATGATGAAGCGCGGCTACATCGGGACGTACCACTGGATGAGCGCGAAGCACCTCGACCGCTACGTGGACGAGTTCTCGGGCCGCCACAACCAGCGCCCGATGGACACCGCCGACCAGATGCGCCGCGTCGCCCGCGGACTCGTCGGGAAGCGCCTCCAGTACGGAGAACTGACCGCCTAGGTCGGAGGCGTCCAGCGCTGCACTATCTCCCCGAAAGACGGACGCGGGGAGAGATCGTGCTCGATGTGAGAGATCGAAGTCTCGATGCCGTCGAGCCGCTGGTCGATGCGATTGAGTCGCTGCTCCATCCGGGCGAGACGCTGGTCGAAGCTCTGCAAGACCGTGACCAGCGACTCGACGATGATGTCGAAACGCTCTACAAGCTGCTCTCCCGGTTCGCTCATCGTGGCTTGCTCTGCTTCGGCGGCTTGAGAATCGCCTGCACGAGTTTCTCGGGCGTGGTGGGGATCCGAAGATCCATCGGCTTGCGCGGCATGAGAGTGTAGCCCCTCTCTTGGCACCCGTCCCGACTGTGGGCCCTCCGTGCCATGTAGGGCAGCGTAACCCATTTTCCGCAGTTTCGGATACCCGGAATGTGGTAGGGTCAGAACGTACACCACAAGCCCGGAGAGACGTTGCCCGGACGGGCCGCTCTGCGCCTCTCTGCGGTTCAGCGTCTGTACCGGCTTGTGGTGAGCGGTGCCCGTCCACCGCAGAGGGGCACCCTATCCGTTCATTGCCGCGCGAGTACAAGGTCTTCGCCGGAGTAGCAGTCGTCCTGGTCGCCATCGGAATCTTCATCGCCACGTCAGAGGAGGGCGATCCCCCACTGGCAACGCGCACGGTTGCAGCCGAAACGCGCGGCATCGGCCTCTGTCTCGTCGGCGAGCGAAGCCTAGACTTCGAGCGGCTGGTGAGAGCGAGCCTCCAAGCCGAGACCGGCGGCATCGTTTCTCTCGAGCCCGGCGCGACCCGCGTTGTCCATCAGACGCGCGGTCTCTACGACTTCGAGTCCGAGTACCTCGTCACGGTGTGGGTGAGCGGGCAGAAGGTCGGGCCCATCCGCTCGTACCACGAGGGGCTGATCAACGTGCTCGCGGACGACTGCGTGACCGTGTATGCGGGACAGAGTAGGACGAGCCCGCATTGAGGAAAGGACGGACCATGAGGTGCTACGTGTTCGCGGCGATCGCCGCGCTCGCCATCGCGTGCGGGGGTGGCGGGTACGACCCCGACGGCCCCGACCGCAACTGCTCGGACTTCACGAGCTGGGAGGACGCGCAGACGTTCTACGAGAAGGCTGGGGGCCCCGAAGAGGACCGGCACCGGCTCGACCACGACGGCGACGGCGTGGCCTGCCAGTCGCTTCCGGGGGCGCCCTGATAATGGGAGTGAGAGGGGCTGGGCGGTAGAAAGGAGGTGGCCGCCTTGACGGGAGGACCAGTGACACCGTTCCCCGCAATTAAGGCCAGACCCGGGCGGTGAGTTAGCGGCGTTGTAGCCGCCCGCGACGTGCAAACGCCGCGTCGGAGGACCGAGACTCTCACAGCCGCCCAGCCCCTCGCTCCGCCCCTATGGTCACTCAACGATGTAATCCCCAAGTCCTGCACGGTCTTCGCCGTCCAGGCCGACGGCGGCGAGGTCCGGACCGTCGAGGGGCTCGAGCAGGGCGGCGAGCTGCATCCGATCCAGCAGGCCTTCACCGAGAAGCACGGCCTGCAGTGCGGGTTCTGCACTCCCGGCATGATGATGACGGGGGCGGCGCTCCTGGAGCGCAATCCCGATCCCGACGAGGCGGAGGTGCGCCGCGCCATCTCCGGCAACCTCTGCCGCTGCACCGGCTACGTGAACATCGTCGAGTCCGTGCGGCATGCCGCCGAAGCGATGCGGGGGAGTTGACCATGGCGACCAGAACGAGCGCCGAGATCGGCGGGATGGGGCACAGCGTCCGCCGCAAGGAGGACGCCCGCTTCATACGCGGCCGCGGCAACTACGTGGACGACATCGTGCGGCCGGGGATGCTCTACCTGGACATCGTCCGCAGCCCCTACGCGCACGCCCGCATCAAGGGCATCGACCCCGCGCGGGCGCTCGAGATCCCCGGCGTCCTCGCCGTCATCACCGGCGAGACGCTCAAGGAATACAACCTGCACTGGATGCCGACCCTGATGTCCGACACGCAGATGGTGCTGCCGGTGGAGAAGGTGATGTTCGCCGGGCAGGAGGTCGCCGCCGTGGTGGCCACCAGCCGCTACGCGGCGGCCGACGGCGTCGAGGCGGTGGAGGTGGAGTACGAGCCCCTGGAGGTCGTCGTCGACCCCTTCCGCGCGCTCGAGCCCGACGCCCCGGTGCTGCGCGACGACAAGGAGGGGAAGAGCGACAACCACATCTTCCACTGGGAGGTGGGAGACCGGTCCGCGACCGACCGCGCCTTCGAGGATGCGGAGGTGACGGTCACGCAGGATCTCTACATCCCGCGCATCCACGTCGCCTCCATCGAGACGTGCGGCTGCGTGGCGGAGTTCGACGCCGTGAACGGGCAGCTGACGGTCTGGATGACCACGCAGGCCCCCCACGCCGTGCGAACCGTCGTCGCGCTGGTGGCCGGCCACGTCGGGCTCTCGGAGGAGCGGATCCGGATCATCTCGCCGGACATCGGCGGGGGCTTCGGCGGGAAGGTGCCGGTCTACCCCGGCTACGTGATCGCGGTCGCGGCCGCCGTCGTCACCGGGCACCCGATCAAGTGGGTGGAGGACCGCATCGAGAACCTGCAGGCCGACTCCTTCGGCCGCGACTACCACATGCAGGCGGAGCTGGCCTCCACCAGCGAGGGCAGGATGACGGCGCTCCGGATCAAGACCCTGGCCGATCACGGGTACACCGACGCCGCCGCGAACCCCTCGCAGTTCCCGGCGGGGCTGTTCTCGATCTGCACGGGCTCCTACGACTTCCAGCAGGCCTTCGCCGAGGTGGACGGCGTCTACACCAACAAGCCCCCCGGCGGGATCGCCTACCGCTGCTCGTTCCGCGTGACCGAGGCGGTGCACGCCATCGAGCGGCTCGTCGACGTGCTGGCGAGCGAGCTGAGCATGGATCCGGCCGAGCTGCGGAAGAGGAACTTCATCGCGCCCGACGCGTTCCCCTACCGCTCGGTGCTCGGCTGGGAGTACGACAGCGGGAACTACGAGGGCGCGCTCGACCTGGCGATGGAGATGATCGGCTACGACGAGCTCCGCCGCGAGCAGGCCGAGAAGCGCGAGCGCGGGGAGCTGATGGGGATCGGCATCTCGAGCTTCACCGAGATCGTGGGGGCCGGCCCCTCCCGTCACTTCGACATCCTCGGGCTGAAGATGTTCGACAGCTGCGAGATCCGCGTGCACCCGACCGGAAAGGCGACGGCCCGCTTCGGCACGAAGTCGCAGGGGCAGGGGCACGAGACCACCTACGCCCAGATCATCGCGGAGGAGCTCGGCATCCCCGCGAGCGACGTCGCCGTCGAGGAGGGGGACACCGACACCGCGCCCTACGGCCTCGGCACCTACGCCAGCCGCAGCACACCCACCGCCGGTGCGGCGGGAGCGGTGGCTGCGACCCGGGTGCGCGAGAAGGCGCGGAAGATCGCGGCCCACCTGCTCCGGGCGGAGGAGGTCACCGAGGATGATCTCGAGTGGGAGCCGGGCCGCTTCTTCATCCGGAGCGACCCGTCGAAGGGCGTGACGATCCAGGAGATCGCGCTCGCCGCCTACACGAACTTCCCGGAGGGGCTGGAGGGCGGTCTCGAGGCCGTCTCCTACTACGACCCGCCGAACCTGACCTTCCCCTTCGGCAGCTACATCTGCGTCGTGGACATCGACACCGGCACCGGCGAGGTGAGCATCCGGCGCTTCGTGGCGGTGGACGACTGCGGCAACATCATCAACCCGATGATCGTCGAGGGTCAGATCCACGGCGGGCTCGCGATGGGGCTGGCGCCGGCGCTCTTCGAGGAGCTCTCCTACGACGAGAGCGGGAACCCGCTCAGCGCGAGCTTCGCCGACTACCTGCTCCCGACCGCCGTCGAGACGCCCCGCTGGGAGACGGGGAAGACGACGACGCCGTCGCCGCACCACCCCCTGGGTGCGAAGGGCGTGGGCGAGTCGGCCCCCGTCGGGGCGCCGCCGGCGATCGCCAACGCGGTCGTGGACGCGCTCTCGCACCTGGGGGTGCGCCACATCGACATTCCCATCACCCCGGACAAGGTCTGGGCGCTGCTCCGGGAGCACGGGGTGACCGACTAGGAGACGAGAGGGCCGCGACGGCGGCAGGCCACCGGCGAGCGGAGCACGGGCGATGTCTGCATCGGATGACACGCTGGCGCGCGCCGTCGAGCTCAGGGAGCGCCGCGAGCCCTTCGCCCTCGCGACCGTCGTCGCCTGCCGCCCGCCGACGTCGGCGTATCCGGGCGCGAAGGCGATCATCCGTCCCGGCGGCGCGTTCAGCGGCTGGGTGGGCGGGAGCTGCGCGCAGCCGCTCGTCCTGCGCGAGGCGCTGGCGGCGCTCGATGACGGCCGCCCGCGCCTGCTGCGCATCAGCCCGGATCCCCCTCCCGCCGGGGAGAGCAAGGAGGGCGTGATCGACCTCGCGATGACGTGCCAGAGCCAGGGAGCGCTCGAGATCTACGTCGAGCCGGTGCTGCCCCGGCCGGAGCTCGTCGTGATCGGGGAGACCCCGCTGGCCCAGGCGCTCTGCCGGGCGGGCACGCTGATCGGATTCTCCGTCGTGGTCAGCGATCCGGAGGCGACGGCGGAGCGCTTCCCCGACGCCGACCGGATCGAGACCGATCTTGAGGCCGCCGCACGGCGGGCGGGCGCCGGGAGCTACGTGGTGGTCGCCACGCAGGGGCAGTACGACGAGGAGGCGCTCTCGGCGGTGCTGCGCTCCGGGGCCGGCTACGTGGGTCTCGTCGCGAGCTCGAAGCGCGCCGCCTCCGTCCTCGAGTACCTCAAGGAGAGCGGGTTCTCCCCCGGCGACCTGGAGCGGCTGCGCTCTCCCGCCGGGCTCGAACTCGGCGCCGTGACGCCGGAGGAGATCGCCCTCAGCATCGCCGCCGAGATCCTCCAGGTGAGGCGGAGCATTGCCCATGCCGGGTCGCGGTC
>VYDC01000146.1:0-7746 GCA_009843585.1 Chloroflexota bacterium
CTCCCCGCCCCGGCGCTCGCCGGCGCCGCGCGCATCCGCGTCCCGGAGGGCGTGGATCCGGGCGAGCTCGCCCGCGAACTCGCCGCGAGCGGCCTGGCGCGCGCCGTCGAGGAGGACGGCGTGGTGCGCACGAGCCGCCTCCCCGGCGACCCGCTCTACCCGGAGCTCCAGTCCTCCTACATGGAGGTCGTGCGCGCGCCGGAGGCCTGGGACCGGACGCCGGGGGCGCGGGAGGTGGTCATAGCCGTCGTCGACACCGGCATCGACTTCTCGCATCCCGACCTCAGGGAGAGGCTCTGGACGAACGAGCAGGACTCCTTCGGGAACCGCCAGGACGACGACCAGAACGGCTGCGTCGACGACACCTACGGCTGCTCCTTCGTCTCGCTCGCGACGGCCGACCCCTCCTGCGGCTACCAGCTCGCCTCGCCGAACTGGCTCGTCGACGACGACGAGGGGCACGGGAGCTTCGTCGCCTCCATCGCCGCCGCCTCCGGCGACGACGGCACCGGGATCACCGGGGTCTCGTGGGAGACGCGCCTGCTCGCGGTGAAGGTGCTCGACTGCACCGGGACCGGGCGCATCTCCGACGCCGCGACCGGGATCCGCTACGCGGCGCGCGCCGGCGCCGACATCATCAACGTCTCCTTCGGATCGCCCCGCGACTCGCGCCTCCTGCGCGAGGCGATAGCGGCGGCGACCGACGCCGGCGCGCTCGTCGTGGCCTCCGCCGGGAACGAGGGGCCGGGCGACGCGACCTTCCCGGCGCGCTACGAGTCGGTGCTCTCGGTCTCGGCGAGCGGGCAGCGCGCGGACGACGGCTCCATCGACTACCGCCTCGCCTCCTCCTTCGGCTCGGCGGGCGCCGGCGTCGACCTCCTCGCGCCCGGCCTCGACCTGGCGGGCGCGGTGCCGGCGCGCCTCTGCGGCCAGGGGATCTGGCGCTGCCGCGACGGCGAGCCCTACGCCGTCTCCTCGGGCTCCTCCTACGCGGCGCCGGTCGCGGCCGGCGCCGCGGCGCTGCTGCTCGCGGAGCGGCCCTGGCTCACGCCGGCGCTCGCGCGGGGGCTGATGGTCACGAGCGCGAGCCGCCGCTTCGGCCGGGCGCCGCTCCTCGACGTCGCCGCGCTGCTCGAGGCCCCGCTCTACCGCGCCTTCGGCCCGGGGACCGCGCGGCCCGGCGGCCCCGCCGTCAGGCCTCCCGAGCCCTAGCCCGGCGCCCGGGCCGCCGCCCGCCCCGCTCATCCCGCGCCGTCCCGGAGACGCCGGGCGCGGGCCCGGAGCTCGTAGAGGCGCTGGAGCGCCTGGAGCGGCGAGAGGCCGTCCGGGTCGAGCGCGGAGATCTCCTCCAGGAGGGAGTGCGAGCCGGCGGCGGCGAGCGGGAGCTGGGCGGGTGCGGCTCGGTCCACGTCCCCCCTCGCGGCGCGGCGCCTCGCCTCCTCGTCGAGCTCGGCGAGGAGCTCGCGGGCCCGGGAGACGACAGGCCCGGGGAGCCCGGCGAGCTCCGCGACGTGCACGCCGTAGGCGCGGTCGGAGCCGCCGGGGACGATGCGGTGGAGCAGCACCACCTCCCCGCCCTCCTCGCGCACCGCGACGGATCGGTTCTCGACGCGCGGGAGCACCGCCTCGAGCTCGGTGAGCTCGCGGTAGTGGGTCGCGAAGAGCGTGCGCGGCGTGCCCCCGGGGAGGTGGTGGAGGTGCTCGACGACGGCCCGCGCGATGGCGAGGCCGTCGTTGGTGGAGGTCCCCCGCCCGACCTCGTCCAGGATGACGAGCGAGCGCCCCGTCGCATTATGTAATATGGAGGCCGTCTCGAGCATCTCCACCATGAAGGTGGAGCGCCCCGCCGCGAGGTCGTCCTGCGCCCCCACCCGCGAGAAGATGCGGTCGACCATCGCGATGCGCGCCCGCTGCGCCGGCACGTAGCAGCCGCACTGCGCCAGCAGCACGATCAGCGCCGTCTGGCGGAGGTAGGTCGACTTCCCGCCCATGTTGGGACCGGTGAGGACGACGATGTCGGAGTCCTCGCCCAGCGCGCAGTCGTTGGGGACGAAGGCGCCCGGGGGGAGCTCCGACTCGACGACCGGGTGCCTCCCGCCCTCTATCTCGATGGCGCCGGAGTCGGAGAGCTCGGGCCGGACGTAGCCCGACTCGACGGCGACCTCGGCGAGCGCGGAGGAGACGTCGAGCCGCGCGACCGCCCCGGCCGCCCGCGCGATGCGGTCCCCGGCCTCCGCCACCTGGGCCACGACCCGCGCGAGCGCGGCGCGCTCGGCGGCGAGGAGGCGCTCCCTGGCCGAGAGGATCTCGCTCTCGAGCTCGGCGAGCCGGGGCGTGCGGAAGCGGCGCGAGCCGGTGAGCGCCTGCCGGGGCTCGAAGTCCCCGGGGACGCGTTCCGCCTGGGAGCGGGGGACCTCCAGGTAGTAGCCGAGGACGCGGTGGTAGCCGACCCGGAGCGAGGCGATGCCGGAGCGCTCGCGCTCGGCCTGCTCGAGCGCCGCGAGCTCGGAGCGGGCGCCGGTGGCGAGCGCGCGGAGGCGGTCGACCTCCGCGTCGACGCCGTGCCGGAGGGTGGGCTGATCGCCCGGCTCGGCCGGCGCGTCCTCCGCGATCGCCGCGGTGATCGCCCCCGCCACCTCCTCGCAGCCGGCGAGCGCCGAGGCGACGGCTCGGGGCGGGCCCCCCGCCTCTCCGGCGTGTCCTGAGAGCCCGGGGAGGCGCCCGAGGCCCCCGGCGAGCTGGAGCAGGTGGCGCGCCGTCGCGCTCCCGGAGCGGACGCGGCCGAGCAGGCGCTCGAGGTCGGGGAGGCCGCGGAGCACCTCGCGGGCGCCGGAGCGGGCGAGCGTCGCCCGGACGAAGGCCTCGACCTCGTCGAGGCGCGCGTCGGCCTCGGCGGCGCTCCTGAGCGGCCGGCCGAGGCGCTCCCTGAGGAGCCTCCCGCCCATCGCCGTGCGCGTGCGGTCGAGGGTCGCGACCAGCGAGACGTCGGCGCGGCGCGAGCCGGAGAAGAGGTCGAGGTTGCGGCGGGTCTGCGGGTCCAGGTAGACGTGCCCCGAGCCCCGCACGGCGCGCGGCGGCCGGAGCGTGGCGAGGGCCTGCGCCCACCCCTCCTCGAGGTAGGCGATGAGGGCGCCCGCCGCGCCCACCGCCGCCTCCATTCCCTCGAGGCCGTAGCCGTCGAGCTCCCTGACCCCGAAGCGCCCCGCGAGGCGCTCGGAGGCGCGCCCGGGCTCGAAGTCGCGGGGCGGGCGCGGCGTGCGCGCGCAGCCCTCCGGCGGAGCGGCGGCCGGGAGCCCCCCGCCGTCCGGCCCGGGCCCCTCGGGGAGGAGCAGCTCGGCCGGGCGGAGCCGCGCCCACTCCCCGGCGAGCTCATCCGCGGGGAGCATCTCGAGCTCGAGCTCGCCGGTGGTGACGTCGCAGCGGGCGACGCCCCACGGCGCGCTCCCGCCCGCCGCCGCGGCGGCCGCCGGCGCCGGCCTCGCCGCGACGAGCCAGTTGTGGGCGACCCCCTCGACCGCGGCCCCCGTGTCGACCGTGCCGGGCGAGACGACCCGCACGACGCTCCGCTCCATCAGCCCGCGGACGGGGGCCGAGACCTGCTCGGCGATGGCCACGCGGTGGCCCGCGGCGACCAGGCTCTCGACATGGCGCTCGAGCTGGTGATGCGGGACGCCGGCGAGCGGGAGGCGCCCCTCCTCGCGCCCCATCGGCCTCGAGGTCAGGGCGATGCCGAGGACGTCCGAGAGGACGCGGGCGTCGTCGTCGAAGGTCTCGTAGAAGTCGCCCATGCGGAAGAGGAGCAGCGCGCCGGGGTGGCGGGCGCGCAGGCGCAGGTATTGCTCGCGGGCCGGAGTGGACAGGATCGCGCGCCGATCACGGGGAGGCCGTGCTGATGGTACGGTCGCCGGCCGCTCGTCGGCCAGCTTCCAGGCCACCGTCCCCGCCGTAGGAGGGGGTGACCCCGCGACGATCCCCCGGGGCCGCACCGGCGGGGCGGCCCGCCGGCGCGGCGATCAGCTCCCGCCGGTGCCGACCGGCAGGCAGAACACCCGGCCGGACTCGGGGTTGGTGAAGACCCTCGCCGCCACGCCGAACACCGTCCGCATCAGCTCGACGGTGAGCACCTCGGAGGGCGCGCCGTCCGCCACGATGCGGCCTGCGTCCACCACGACGACGCGGTCCGCGTAGTTCGCCGCGTGGACGAGGTCGTGGAGCACCAGGACGACCGTCATGCCGCGGCTCGAGCAGAGGGACGCGACGAGGTCGAGGACCTCGAACTGGTGCCGCACGTCGAGAAACGTGGTCGGCTCGTCCAGGAGCAGGGTGCTCGCGCCCTGCGCGAGGGCGAGCGCGATCCACGCGCGCTGGCGCTCGCCCCCGGAGAGCTCGTCCACGGGACGCTCCACGAAGTCGCTCAGCTCCGTGAGCGTGAGCGCCGACTCGACCGCGCGCGCGCCCTCGGCGCCGAATCGTCCGAACAGCCCGGTATGGGGGAAGCGGCCCAGCTCGACGAGCTCGCGGACCGTCAGGCCGGGCGGGCTCGTGGGGGACTGGGGAAGGACGGACACCAGGCGGGCGATGTCGCGGGATCCGAGGCTCTGGATGTCCCGCCCGTCGAGCAGCACGACGCCGCTCCGCGTTGGGAGCAGGCGGGCCATCGCCCGGATGACGGTGGACTTCCCCGAGCCGTTCGGCCCGACGATGGCGGTGATCGTCCCCTGCCTGAGCCCCAGGTCGAGGCCGTCGAGCACCGTCCGCTGCCCGTAGCCGGCGCTGACCTCCGCCAGCCTGAGGGGTTCGGCGTCGTTCATCTGATGCTCCTCCGCAGAAGGATGATGAGAAGCGGCGCCCCGAAGACGGCCAGCACGGCCCCGACGGGAAGGCCCACGCGATACGACGAGGAGGGGATCGGCGGCCTGATGGAGAGCGACTGGGCGACGAGGTCGGCCGCCAGCAGGAGCACGCAGCCGATGAGCGCGGAGAGGGGCAGGAGGCGCCGTGCGTCGGCGCCGGCGATCGCCCGCGCGGCGTTCGGGGCCATGAGGCCGACGAACGGGATGGCCCCGGAGACGCTCACGGCCCCGGCGGCCAGGAACGCGGCGAGCCCGAACATCGCGACCCGGGCGGGCTGGAGCGGGAGGCCGAGCGCGCGGCCGGACTCGTCGTCGAGCTGGAGGACGTTCGCGGCGCGGGCGGCCAGCAGCCCCGCCGGGATGCCGACGGCGGCCCACGGCAGCGCGAGCCAGACGTCATCCCAGACGCGCCCGTTCAGCGACCCGATGAGCCAGGCGAGGATGCTGCCCAGCGCCTGCTGGGAGCGCAGCATGACGATCGAGGTCAGCGATCCGAGGATGGCGTTGACGATGACGGCGGTAAGGATCAGGCGCAGCGGATCGATGCGCCCGCGCACCGAGCTCACGAAGAGCACCAGTGTCCCGCCCGCGAGCGCGCCCAGGAGCACGACGAAGGGGAGCAGCCGGCCGGGCGGCGGCAGCCCCCACAGGCCCGCGAGGAAGAGGACCGCGGCGAGGATCCCCCCCGCGGAGACGCCGGTGAGCCCGGGCTCGGCGAGGCGGTTGCGCATGACGACCTGGAGCAGCGCCCCCGAGAGGCCGAGCATGCAGCCCACCAGGAGCCCGAGGATCGCGCGGGGCAGCCGCAGCTCCCGGACGATGGTCAGATCCGTGGGGTCCGTCGACCTGTCCAGCAGGGCGAGGACGACGCGATCCGGCGGGATCCAGACGGTGCCCAGCCCCAGGTGGAGGACGAAGAGCACGGCGGCGGCGAGGCCGGTGAAGAGCGTGAGGGCCGCGAAGGAGCGCGCCGAAGTCACGTTAGCGGTTCAGTCCCAGGTTCGTCCGGCGGAGGAGCACGAGGATCATCGGGGCGGCCAGGAGGGTCGTGCACAGCCCCACGGGGATCTCGCGCGGGTAGAGCACGACCTTGGAGAGCACGTCGGAGGCCAGCAGCAGGAGAGCCCCCAACGCCGTGGCCAGCGGGAAGAGCACCCTGGCGTCCGGCCGCGGGATGATCAGGCGGGCGATGTGCGGGGTCAGCAGCCCGACCCAGGCGATGGGTCCGGCGACGGCCACGATGCTCCCGACGAGCAGGGCGGCGAGCGCGATGAAGACGAGGCGCATGCGCCGCGCCTGCAGCCCCAGCGACGAGGCGACGTCCTCGTGCAGCTGGAGCACGTTGGCGCCCCGGGCCAGGAGGAAGGCCGCGGGGATCCCCACCACCATCCACGGCCACACGATCTGAACGTGGTCCCACGTCCTGTTCGCCAGGTTGCCGACCGTGAAGAGGAAGTAGACCTGCACCGCGCCTGATGCGGCCGCGAGGCTGATGATGGCGAGGATGGCCCCCTGCAGGAGCGCCGCCACCGCGACACCGATCAGCGCGGCCTCTATCGGCGTCCGCGCCCCCCGCGACGCCGCGAGCACGATCAGGCCGCCGCCGAGGCCCCCGGCGAGCGCCACGACGGGGTGAAGCGCGAACAGGACCGGCGCGTTCAGGAGCAGGATGACCGCCATCGCCAGCGATGCCCCCGCCGAGACGCCGAGCAGCTCCGGCGAGGCGAGCGGATTCCTCAGCACGAACTGGAGGATGGCGCCGGAGAGCCCGAGCGCCGCGCCCGAGAGGAGCGACAGGATCAGCCGCGGCACCCGCAGCTCGCGGACGACGAGCCTGTCGATCCGGTCGCCTGAGTCGCCCATCAGGATGCCGGGGAGCTGCCCGGGCGCCACCATCGGCTCGCCCGTGCTCAGGTGGGCGACGGCGAGGGCGGCGATCGCCGCGACGATCGCCCCGGCCGCGATCGCACGGGGCCAGCC
Organism: Chloroflexota bacterium; assembly: GCA_009843585.1. Taxonomy (GTDB): domain Bacteria; phylum Chloroflexota; class Dehalococcoidia; order UBA2979; family UBA2979; genus VYDC01. Next base: position 6,834 of record VYDC01000146.1, read on the forward strand.
CGGAGCCGCGCCCCGGGCCGCGCTCAAGGCAGGGGCGCCGGGAATGCCTCCGGGTAGATCTTCGGCATCGCCTCGTCAAGCACGACGGTCGTCCCGCGGATGCCGCGGGACGTGCCCCAGACGAAGAAGTCCACCTCGTAGACATCGCCGTTCTGGACGGCCGCGAGCTCCCTCCAGATCGCGTTGTCGACGAGCTGCTCGGAGACCGGCTGCGGGGGCGTCGGCCCGAATCCGAACGTCTGCACGAAGATGACGTCGGGATCGATGCCCAGCAGCTGCTCCACCGAGAAGCTCGGGAACTCCCCGTGGAGGCAGCCGGGGAAGTCCAGCCCGTAGTCCGCCGCGCGACCCAGCGCATCGATGGGCGGCGTGCAGAGCGTGTCGGCCCCGATGTTGACGTCGGAGCCGAAGACGACCATGACGGATCTCCTCGCGGTGACCCCCGCCACGTACTGCTCGAGCCGGGACTCGAACGCGGCCGATGCGGCCGCGGCCTCCTCCTCCATCCCGAGGAGGGTCCCGATCTCCGCGACGTGCGCGAGCATCCCGTCGACGCCGATCGGGTTGACGATGAAGAGCGGCGCGATGCTGGCGAGGGCCGGGCGCAGGGCGTCGTGGACGGCGAAGAGCCCGATGACGATGTCGGGCTCGGCCCGGGCGATGTCCTCCAGGTTCGGCTCGAAGAACGAGCCGCCGATGGCCCCGACCTCGCTCTCGTCCGGGCCCCAGTAGTGCACGTCCCGGTGGAGCAGGTCGTTCGCGGCGATCGGCTTGACGCCGAGCACGAACATCGTGTCGACGCAGAGCCCCGTGAGGCAGACGACGCGGACGGCCGGCGCCTCCAGGGTGACCGTCTCGCCCGTCGCGTCCTCGACGGCGACGGACCGGTCAGGCGCTGCGGTCGGTGTAGCCG
>VYDC01000146.1:7756-9752 GCA_009843585.1 Chloroflexota bacterium
CACGGGGGCGGACGTGGCGGCGGCCGGCGCCGCCGTCGGGGAGGCGGCCGCGGGCGCGGGTGTTGCGGCCGCCGTCGGCGCAGCGGCTGCGGCGGTCGCGGGGGCGGACGTGGCGCCCGGCGTGGCGCCGTCGTCGTCACCGCCGCCGCACGCCAGGGCCATCGGCAGGGCCAGGGCCACCACGAGGGCAAGTGCCGTTCGTCGGATCATCGTCTCGTGCTCCTTGTGTGATACTGAGTCTCAGTGAGACTGTATATCATATCGATACATCCCGAACCTCCGGCCGGCCGGCGGACGGGGTCGGCGACCCGGAGCGGCGCGCAGCGAGGTTCGACGGATGGCGCTCGCCCGGTTCCGCGGCATCGGTAGCGGCGGCGACGCCGTCGGCTCCGCCGCCGCGGGCCCTCTCGTGCCGGTCGGAGGCGGTGCGCCCTCTTACGGCGCGGGAAGGCGCCCGCGCCGATGCGGGCGGAGGGGCGGACGCCCGAGATGATGATCCACCGGCGCATCGTGGGGCTGACCGCCGGCGTGCGCCGGCTCCTGGCCCTCGCCGTCGGGGTCGGCCTGGCCATCTCCGCGACCTGGGTCGCCCAGGGCGTGCTCGTCGCGCTCATCGTGCGGCGGATCCTCGAGGGCGGCGGCTGGGCGGCGATCGCCGGCTTCGTCGCCGCGGTCGCCGGCCTGACCCTGCTTCGCGCGGCCCTGATCTTCGTCCGCGAGGTCCTGGCGAAGCAGGTCTCAGCCGCCGTGAAGACCAGGCTGCGGCGCCGGCTCTTCGCCCGGCTGCTCCTGCTCGGACCCGGCTACCTGGAGCACACGGAGACGGGCCGGGTGCAATCGACCCTGGTCGACGGCGTCGAGGCGCTCGAGTCCTACGTCGGCTACTACCTGCCCCATGCCGTGGTCTCGGTCGTCGTTCCCGTCTGCATCGTCGGCGTCATCGTGCTTCTCGATCCGCTCATCGGCCTCGTCGTGCTCGCCTTCGCGCTGGCCGTGCCGCTGATCCCCCGCATCTGGGACCGGATCCTCGGGGAGTACGGCCGGCGGCACTGGGCCGCGTACTCGTCGCTGGATGCCCAGTTCGTCGACGCGATGCAGGGCATGGTCACGCTCAAGGCGCTCAACGCGAGCGAACGGCGGGGGGAGGTGCTCCGCGGCGCGAGCCGGGCCCTCTACCGGGCCACGATGTCACAGCTCTCGATCTCGATGATCCGCAACGGGCTGGTCGGGTTCGCGATGAGCGCCGGCGTCGCGCTCGCCGTCGGCCTCGGGAGCTTCCAGGTGGCCCAAGGCGAGCTGGGCATCCCCGCGCTGCTCATCATCCTCTTCCTGTCGGCCGAGTGCTTCCGGCCCCTCGTCGAGCTGGATACCTACTGGCATGCCGGCTACATGGGCATCTCGGCCTCGACGGGCATCTTCGAGCTGCTCGATGCCGAGCCGGGGGTCCGCGACGCCCCCGCCGGGCGGACCGCCGCCGCCGCGTCGCCCGGCGGGGCGATCGCCCTCCATGACGTCACGTTCGGCTACTCGCGCGACGCGCGACCGGCGCTCGAGGAGGTCTCCCTGGAGATCCGCGAGGGCGAGGTGGTCGCGATCGTCGGCCGCTCCGGCGCCGGCAAGAGCACGGTCGCATCGCTCCTGCTCCGGTTCTTCGATCCGCAGGCGGGCCGGCTGACGTTCGGGGACGCCGACGTCCGCGACGTCCCGCTGGACGAGCTGCGCCGCCGCGTCGGCTACGTCTCCCAGGACACCTACCTCTTCTACGGGACGATCGAGGACAACCTCCGGATCGGCCGGCCCGACGCCACGCCCGAGGCGATCCGCGACGCCGCCGGGAAGGCGAACATCCACGCCTTCATCGAGTCGCTCCCGGACGGCTACGACACCATCGTCGGGGAGCGCGGCGCGACGCTCTCGGGCGGCGAGCGCCAGCGCATCGCCATCGCCCGCGCCCTCCTGAAGGATGCGCCCGTGCTCATCCTGGATGAGGCCACAT
>VYDC01000068.1 GCA_009843585.1 Chloroflexota bacterium
GAGGTCGTAGGCGAAGAGCTTCTCCTGGCCGCTGTCGGAGACCCAGGCGACCCCCTGGCCGTCCGACCAGATGCCGCGCGGGGCGCGGTTGGCGTCGGCGAGGTCGAACTCCCGGTCCTCGAGGCGCTCGCCGGTCTCGAGGTCGTAGGCGTAGACGGCGTCGCCGGCGCCGGGTGCGTTGTCGAGCAGCCAGAGCGCCGTGCCGTCGGACCACATCCCGGTCGCCCAGTCGTTGTCCGCGTCGAGTTCCTCGATGTCGCGGTCGATATTCCACTCGAAGTCGGCCTCGCTAGGCTCGGGGCCGCTGGGGCCGCCGCCTCCGAAGCCCCCGACGCCCCCGCCGCCTATGATCGTGGGTGTGACTGCTCGCTCGGTGACGGTAATCGTGATGTCGATCGTGTCCACTCCCCTGTTGCCGTCGGTGTCGCTGTTCGTGTCATCGGCCGTGATGGTCACGGTGTAGTCCCCGGGGGCCAGCTGCGCAGGGTCGCGCACCGTGATCTGGCCCGAGTCCTGTTCGATCGCGAAGGCGCCGGTCGCAGGGCTCAAGCTGTAGACCAGCGCATCGCCGTCCTGGTCGTGGGCGACGACGGGCGCGCCCACCTCGGCTCCCTCCTGTGCCGCTGCACTGACAGTCCGCGTCACCTGGCCCTCGGGAAACACCGGGGCGTCGTTGTCCGCCGTGATCGTCACGATGACCGTGGCGGTGTCCGTCTCGCCCTCCACATCGGCGATCGTGTAGCTGAACCGATCCTGCCCGTGGTAGTTGCCGCGCGGCGTGTAGGTGATGGTCCCGTCGGTGCCGACCGTTGCAGTGCCGCCACTCCGGGGCCTGCTCACGCTCGTGATGGAGAGGTCGTCGTTCTCGGGGTCGCGGTCGTTGTCGAGCACGTCGATGGACGTCGACCTGTCCTCGACCGTCGAGGCGGTGTCGTCGACCGCGGTCGGGGCTTCGTTCACATCCGTCACGGTGATCCCGAAGGTAGCGGTGCCCTCGGCGTTACAGGAGTCCCGGGCGGTCACCGTCACCGTGTAGGCGTCCCGCGACTCATGGTCGAGCGTGGCGCCGGCGGCCAGCCTGACCTGGGCCGACATGTCGTCGATGGTGAACGGGGGATCGGTACTGAAGCCGCCGACCGCGAGCGAGTACGTCAGCGGATCGAACTCGGCGTCGGTGGCAACCACGGGCGCGCCGATGTCCACGGCTGCGGGCCCCCCGGCGTTCTCCGCGAGGTCGAGGTCGGGGACGGGACCCTCGAACGTCGGAGCGGTGTTCGTCGTGCACTCTGGCTGCGTGGGGAAACTGGACGTCCGCTCAAGGAGCTTGCCCGAGCCGAGAGCATCGGCGTACTCGACGGTTACCCGCAGGTAGCGATCGCGGTCAGCCCCGGCGGGCCGGTACGTGTTCCCTGTGGCCCCGGCGATGGTCGTCCAGCCGCTGGTGAGGTTCGGGGTCGAGCGCTCCCACTCCCAGGTCGACGTCTGGACGACGTCGGGATCCTCCAGCGTTGCGATGAAATCGATCCCGATGCGGGGCTCCATCGAGGAAAGAGCGAGGCTGCCGGCTTCTTCCTCGTTGGACACGTTGACGGTGACGGGGAGGTCGCCGGCCAGTTCGTTGTCGGATGCTCGCACGGTGACCTCGTATGCGTTGTCCCCGTCCCGGTCCTGCGGGCTCTCGAAGTTGGGCGTCAACCTGAACGTGAGAACGGCGTTGTTGCCGACCCTCCCTATCCCGAAGCGATCCGCGTCATCGCCGAGCAGCGACCAGAGCACCGTGTCGCCATCCGGGTCGGTTGCCGTGTAGCTGCCGACGTTCGCCGTGGAGTTCTCGCGGTACGGCACCGGGTCCGGTCCGGTCACGACCGGCCGCTCGTTCACGTTGCCCACCGTGATGACGACCGGGCGCGTGTCCTCACGGCCCTCGCTGTCCCGGGCGACCACCGTCACGTGGTAGACGGGGCTCCGCGAAGCCTCGAAGTCAGGTGGCGAGTCGAAGGCCAGCACGCCGTCGCCGTCGACGTTCGAGGTGATGGTGAAGAGGGCGCTGTCAGCGCCCCGGAGGTCCCAGGAGACCATGTCGCCCTCGTCCGGATCCTCGGCGACATAGGTGTCCACCGCTCTCGTCTGGTTCTCCGCGTACCCCGTGCTGGTGACCCCGTCCGTGATGCTCGGAGCCTCGTTCACGTCGGTGACGGTGACGGTCACCGTGATGGAGTCGTCGATGGCCGGATCGGGCTCGCCGTTGGTGTCCGTTCCGTCGCTGACGCTGACGGTGAAGACGTAGCTGTCCCGGTCCTCGTGATTGAGTGCATCTCCCGTCCGCACCTGGCCGGTCGACTGGACGATCTCGAAGGAGTCCGCGTCGACGCCCGACAGCGTGTATGTGAGCGTGTCGTTCTCGGCATCCGTCGCCCGTACGGCCGCGCCGATGTCGCGGCCGGTGGGCGTGTTCTCCTCCACGCTGCGGTCGCCGGTCTCGGTCGCCGGGAACGAGGGATCGTGATTGAGGATCATGGGTGTGCCGGTTGCGGTCGCGGACCACGGGCCGGCGCCGACGGCGCTGACCGCGCGGATCTGTACGTCGTACTGCCGGCCGTTGGCCAGTGAGCTCACGACGTACCGCAGATCGCCCCCACTGCCCGATGTCCAGACTAAGGCGTCCTCAGACCAGTTGATGTCGGCCTTGTCGAGCGCGTCGCTCTCGATGCGGCGCACGTCATAGCTCTCGACGGGCGACCCGCCATCGTCGGCCGGCGCGGCCCAGCCCACGGCGAGCGCACCATCACGCGCCGAAACGGTCGGCCTGCCCGGGGCTCCGGGCAGAGCCGGCGTCGTGGCCTCGACGGTCTCGGACCAGAGTCCGGCGCCGCCGTCGTTGACCGCGCGGACCTGGATGCTGTAGCCGGTGTCGGCCTCGAGGCCTGTGACCGCGTACTCGAGGTCGCCGGATGACCAGACGCCCTCCAGCACGGTCCAGTTCTCGGCGGCCCTGTCTGTCGCGTCGCTGCGGATGTGGCGGATGTCGTAGCCGGTGATGGCCGATTCGCCGGTGTCGTCGGCAGCCGGGGCGCTCCATGCGACGGTGATTCCGGCACCCGGCCCGGGACTCGCCGACGCAATGCTCGGGGCCCCGGGCGTGTCCCCGTGGCCGTAGGCGGTCAGCTTCCACGAGTGGAGTGTCGCCAGGTTGTCGGTGTGCTCGTCAGCGATCCGCAGCGTCCACTCGCCCGCAGAGTCCTCGCCCAGGTGCCTGGCCGAGCCGAGGCGAACCATAGAGTTCTCGCCTCTGCAGTCGACGGGCTCGTCGGTGGAGGGAAGCAGCGTTGATGACGTGCCTGACGGGGACACCAGCTCGATCTTCAAGTCACGGCATCTCCTGTAGGACAGCTCTACTTCGACCGCCATGTGCTCGACGAAGCCGACGTAGGGGGCGAGCGTGACGCTGCTCGACACGGTCTGGGGCGTGCCTCCGCTCTCCAGGTCGGGACTGGCAAGCTCGGCGTCCGCGCCGGCGCTGATCTCCCGGAACGGAGGCAGGGGGTCCCAGCCGAGCGCGAGATCCACCGCCGCGCCCGCGTCGACCACGCCGAAGCCGTACTCGTGGTTGAAGGAGTAGCGGTCGCTGTCAGAGCCGTACTCGAGGGCGCCCTCGAGCCACCCGGTGTTGGATGCGTCGTTCTTGCGCGCGGTGGCGGCGAGGATGAGCTTCACATCCCGCCAGGTCAGGTCGGGATTAGCGGCGCGTACCAGTGCCGCCACGCCGGCCACCACCGGGGCAGCGGCAGAGGTGCCTCCGAAGTCGTCGCTGTAGACGTTGCCGACGTTCGTCGTCGTGATGTACGGGAGATCCGACGACACGCCGCCGGACGGGCCGCACACCCACAGGTTCGCGCCGCGCGCGGAGTAGCCGGGCCGGACATCGTTGTAGTTGACGGCACAGACGGTGGTGATGCCGTAGTGGTTGAGTGTCGGATCGGTGTTTGCATCGTCAACGGGGGCCCCGTTGCCGGCGATGAAGACGAAGAACACGCCCTTCCCACCATATCCCGAGCCGACCGCCTCCTCGACGGCTGCATCCCAGTCGGCCGACGCCCTGCGAATCCCGCCCAGGGTGGGGAAGCGCCAGCTGTTGCTGGACACGGCGGTGACGTCGGACTTGTAGCCCGCCGCGTACAGCGCGTTCGCGGTGAGGAGCCTCAAGCGGGAGCCGCCGGCGAAGAAGTTGAGGCCGTAGACGGTCGCACGAGGCGCCACGCCCCGCCCGCCGATGTCGTTGTCCCGCGACACGATGATCCCGGCCGCCTGGGTGCCGTGATCCGCCCCGCGATGCCGCACGCCCCGGCCGGTCAGATCCCCGTGGCCCGTCGAGTCGTCGTTGGGATCGGCGCCCTCGTACTCGTAGCCCCGGAGGTCGCTGTGAAGGTAGTCCAGCCCATTGTCGACCACGAGGACGTTGATGCCCTCACCCTTCGTGATCGCCCAGGCTTCCTCGACATTGATGTCGAACCCCGGCCCGCTGCCGTACTGGTTGGTGTTGTTGAGGTGCCACTGGCACCCGTACAGCGGATCGCTCTGTGAGCTGCCGAAGGACTGGCACGTCTCTTCGTAAGCGAGCACGTCGGCGTCGACCGATGCGTGCAGCAGGTAGGGGCCCGTTCCCGCCTCGGCGGGCGTGATCCGGATGGTGTAGGTGCCCGCCGGGAGCCGATCGAGCGCCCAGAAGCTCAACCCCATCCTCGTGATCTGGCTCCAGTCCCCTTCATTGATGTAGTACAGGTCCAGCTCCGCGTCCTCGTCGTCAAACAGCGTGGGGGTGAGGCGCAGCGTCGCTCCGAGGGGCTGCGCCTCCAGCCGCAGGTAGGTCGCGCTCTCCAGTGTGAGGCTGAAGTAGTCGGCATCATCGGCGGCATCGATCCGGCCCGGCGCCGGCAGCTCCATTCTCAGAGATGCCGCGGTTGCCGAGGTATCGCCGGGATCGGTGACGGCCCCCGCGTAGAGGAGGTAGGCGCCCTCCTCGGCGGCGTCGGCACCCTGCACCTTGATGTAGTACGTCTGGCCGGCGGCGACCTGGGCGCGGAGCGAGAACGAGTGCCGGTTGCCCCTGAGCTCGCTGTCGTCGTTCCGGGCGACGACGCCCAGGCTCGAGTTCAGCAACTCCCCCTTTGTGTCGGTCTCGCCGATCGCCAGTACCCAGAGGTCGGCAGCGCTGGCGAACTCGATCGTGAAGTAGTTGACGCCCCCAGGGCTCAGGCTGCCGGGGAGCACCGAGCCGGGGGTGAATGCCGTTGCCGTTGCGGTGGTGCTTCCCGGGCTGGTCACGGCGCGCACGTGCAGGGTGTAGGGGCCGCTGTGTTCGCCGTCCTCGCCGCCCACTCTGATGTACCAGGTCCCGGCCGCCAGTTCCTCGCGGATCGAGAAGTTCGTTGGGTTGGGTGGCAGCCGCGCATCGCCGTTCGAGGCGGTGGGGGTGGCGCTGCTGTCCAGCACGGCGCCGGCGGTGTCGAGGTCGCCGGTCGTGTGGATCCACACCTCGGCGGCGCTCGCGAGGACGAGTTCGAAGTAGTCCTCATCGCCGGCGGTGAGGATCCGGCCCGGTACCGCAGTGTCGAGCGAGACGGTGGTGGCGCTCGAGGTGGTCGCGCCGTGGTCGGTTGTCGTCGCGGCGGTGGAGCTGTCCGGCCAGTCGCCGACGCCACCGTCGGCGTTTTCGGCGCGCAGCTGCACGTCGTAGCCGGTCTGGTCGCGCAGTCCGCCGAGCACGTACGTCAGCGCGCCGGACCCCGTGGTCCACACATCCTCGATCACGTTCCAGTTGGCGTCGTCCGCCTTATCCGTCGCGCCGGTCTCGATGTAGCGCAGGTCGTAGGCCGTGATCGCCGAGCCGCCGTCGTCCGTCGGCGCGCTCCAGCTCACGGTCAGCGAGCCGGGCCCGGGCGTGACCGAGTCGATGGATGGATCACCGGGCGCGGTCTGCGCCACGACCCGGCCGCAGGCGACGAGCAGAACCGTGCTGCACGCGGCGATCAGCAGGAACCTCCCCGGCGGACCACGACGGCGGCCATGCGGGTGTCGCTGCGCGACCGCCGAGTCTGCAGGAACAGGTCCCGGGTGGGGGCGGTTGGAGCCGGGGCGCTGTGCCCGGCGGCTCCGCGCGAGGGCACGCCCCGCGCGCGCGGTCAGGAGCATTGCCCGTCCGTGTAGGGCGGCGTGGAGCCGTCGACTGTGGAGATGTGGGCCATGCGCGCGCCATGGACGTCCATGTCGGGGCGGTAGACCGCGTACTCGTCCGGCGTGCAGTCGGGAGAGGTCTCCCAGCTCAGCACCACGGCCGAGCCGTCCTCGCCAGTGCGATGGTCGGGCCGGTGGGCGGGACCTCGCAGGCGGCCTCCGCGCTGACGCCCTGCGTGCGCCGAGCAGCACCGCCAGCAGCACGAGGATGGCGGAGACCGGGGCGAACAGGCGGAACGCGCTCCCGCCGCCTCGAAAGCCGCGCCCAGGTGCTAGCGGGACCCGGACCGGGGAGCGCGACGCGGCACGCCACGGGACGGGAGATGCATCCAGGGCGCAGGTGCTTCATCCAGGGACGCAGAGAAGGACCGCTCTCAGGGGGCGCTCCTGTGTGGGAATGGCTCTCGCCTGCAGGGCATCGCCTTGCCGCCATGTGCGAGTTGGGCCAGGACTTTCTGTCGTCCACTGCTGATCATCAACGCCACGGAAACGATAAGCCGACTGAACCTGCAAAGATGTGAAGGTTCTATAAGATCGAGCCCCTGGCGCGTGGAATATCCGTTAGGCGCGAGGGACGGGCATGATTTCCGTGGCGGTATAGGGCATAGGGCCCCTTTCCCGCCCAGCAGCGGCGGAGGTCACTGGCAACGCTTGCCGCGAGTGAGAGTCTGTATGGCTCCCACCCCAACTCCCTCCTGGATGTCGTAGATCGTCAGTGGGCCGTCGGCGCGCTCCAGGACATGCACTGCGGCGTCGCCACTTCCGAGGGGTCTTCCCCGGGGGTCTAGGCGGAGATCCGCGCCGCGAGGAGCGTGCGCAGCTGCGCGAGGGTGATGTTCGCACCGCTCAGCACCAGCACCACGCGTCGCCCGCGCAGGCGCGCACGCGCCTGGTTCGCCGCCGCGAGCGGCGCCGCCCCCGCGAGCTCGACGAGCAGGTGCGCATGCTCCAGCAGCTCGACGACGGCGGCCGCGATCGCGTCGTCCTCGACCAGCAGGAAGTCGTCGAGGCGGTCGCGCAGGATTGCCTGCGCGCCCTCGAAGCCGGTGCCGGTGGCGACACCCTCGGCGATCGTGGCGTCCGGGCGCCGGACGATCCGGCCCTCGCGCCAGGAGTCATGGCCGGCGGGGGCCTGCGCCGACTGCACCGCCCAGACCTCGCACTCCGCGCCCAGGCCCTCGCGCGTCAGGATCCAGCCGCAGGCCCCGGAACCCGCGCCCAGCGGCACGATCGCCAGCTCCGTGTCCGGCTGTTGCCCCGAGTGCGGATCGAGGACCTCCAGCGCCGCGGTCGCCACGCCCGGCAGCAACAGCGGCTCGTCCACCGCGACGTAGCGCATGCCGCGCTCGGCGGCGAACTCGAGCGCGGCGGCGTTCGCGTCGTCGAAGCGCGCGCCCTGCTCGCGCACCTCTGCGCCGAGCCTGCGCATCGAGGCGACCTTGTCCGGGTTCGCGCCCTCCGGGACGAAGACCGCGGCGTGCAGCCCGTGCAGCCCCGCGGCGTAGGCGATCGACTGCCCGTGGTTCCCCGTCGAGGCGGTGACGAGCCCGGTCGAGCGCAACTCGCCGGCGAGCTCGCCGGCCAGGAAGACACCGCCCCGCAGCTTGAAGGCCCCGATCGGGTTGGCGAACTCCAGCTTCAGCGAGACGTGCGCCTCGAGGCGCTCGGAGAGCGCCGGCGAGTAGACCAGCGGCGTCGGCAGCGGGAGCAGTCCCGCGAGCGCTTCGGCGGCGCGCCGGATCTCCTCGATGCGCGGCGGCTGCGCCTCGGGCGCGCGCTCCGTCACCGCGGCGGGTGAGCCGCCACCGCATCGAGGCGCGCGGCGAGGCGGTCGCGGGCGACCTCGAGGTCGTGCTGGGCCTGCAGGCCCATCCAGAACTCCGCCGAGTTGTCGAAGAAGCGAGAGAGCAGTAGTGCCGTCTCCGCGGTGATGGAGCGCTGCCCGTGGACGATGGCGTGGATCCTACGCGGGTCGACGCCCACAGCCTTGGCCAGGCGGTACTGCGTGACGCCCAGGGGCAAGAGGAACTCCTCTCGGAGGATCTCGCCCGGATGAAACGGGGCCAGCCGATGGGGCCGCCGCTCGACTACCGTGCCCATCGCCTCGCCCCCCTAGGCCGCTCAATGGTAGTCGACGATCGCAGGTCGCCCCGTCGCGGCCTCGCGGGGCGCACCAGGTGGAGCGGCTCCGCGGGAGGTTGACGCGGCTCCACGTGCCCTCGCCCCCGGGCCGGATGGTAGGCTCGCCATGGACGCGCGTGGAGCGGATCCTCACCGCAGGCCCGGCGTCAGAATGCGTCAGGAGGTGTGTTACATGGCCGCGAGCACGATGAGCGAGTACCCGGTCGCCTTCGACGTGGCGTACCCGGAATCGCCGAACCGCTGGCTGATCCTGGTGCGGTGGCTGCTGGCGCTGCCGCACTTCGTGGTGCTCTCCCTCCTCGGCATCCTCGCCTCGGTGGTGTGGGTGGTCTCCTTCTTCACGATCCTGATCGCCCGCAGCTACCCCGACGCGCTCTATCGCTTCATGGTGGGCGTGGGCCGCTGGAGCGTGAACGTCACCGCCTACGTGCTCTTCCTCGACCGCTACCCGCCGTTCAGCATGGAGGAGGGCGCCTACGAGGGCGTCACCTTCACGGTCGAGCGTCCGGACTTCAACCGCTGGCTCGTGCTGGTCAAGTGGCTGCTCGTGATCCCGCACGCGATCGTCCTGGGCCTGCTGGCCTTCATCGCCCAGGTCGCCGTCGTCCCGCTCGCGCTCGGGGTGCTGGTGCTGGGGCGGTACCCGCGACCGCTCTTCGACTTCCTCGTCGGCGTCGGGCGCTGGAACGCGCGGGCGAACGCCTACATCCTGTTCCTGGTCGATCGCTACCCGCCGTTCTCGTTGCGATAGCGGGGCCGCCTCTGCGTCTTGACCCGCGCTGGAGCGCGCGGAGTCATCAGTCGCGGGGCCCGGGAAGCGGCGTCCGGGCGCGCGACTGAGCACGCCGCCCGTCGGTTCCGTGCAGGTGCCCGAGTGCGCGCCGGCGTCTGGCCGTGACGAATCGCGAGGCCGCCGGCGCCGGGAGCCGCTCCCTCTTGTCTAGTCGTTAGACATCCGCCCGCACTTTAGTCCAAAATCGTGACAGATTTGGACCAAGCTAGATGGACGCCGCACTCTTCACGAACCCATCGGGGCAGCTGGTCGAGATCGAGCGCGACCCTCCACTGACCCCATACGCCGCCTATGTGCCCGCCCCTCTCCCCCCGGACGCGGAAGAGGCCGCAATTGCCTCCGTCGCTCGAGAGCTGGGAGAGGCGAATCTCGCGCTGGGCCGCCTCACTGGCATCGGCGAGTACTTCCCGGCACCGAATCTGCTCGTGCGCCCCTACCTGCGCCGCGAGGCCGTCGCGAGCTCACGCATCGAAGGCGCGGTGGCCTCCCTCTCCGACGTCGTCGCCCTCGAAGCCGGCCTCCCACCTGCCCCCGGAAGCGACACCAGAGATGTTCTCAAC
>VYDC01000082.1:0-8240 GCA_009843585.1 Chloroflexota bacterium
GAAGTGGAGCTTCCCGAGGCCCTCCGCCAGGAAGCGGCCGGTGAACTTCGGGAACCAGTAGTAGACGCCGGCGAAGATGCCCATGATCGCGCCGCCGAAGAGCACGTAGTGCAGGTGGGCGACGATGAAGTAGGTGTCCTGCTGCTGCGTGTCGACCGGCGGCGAGGCGTGCATCACGCCGGAGATGCCGCCGACGGTGAAGGTCGCGATGAAGCCGACGGCGAAGTACATCGCGGTCGTGAAGCGGATGTTCCCGCCGTAGAGCGTCCCCAGCCAGTTGAAGATCTTGACGCCCGTCGGCACCGCGATCGTCATCGTCGTCGCGGAGAAGACGACGCGCGGGACGGGGCCGAGCCCCGTCGTGAACATGTGGTGGCTCCACACCGCGAAGCCGAGGATGGCGATCGAGATCCCGGCGAAGACCACGGCGCCGTAGCCGAAGAGCGGCTTGCGCGCGAAGGTCGGGAGCACCTCGGAGACGATCCCCATCGCCGGGAGGATCAGCACGTAGACCTCCGGGTGCCCGAAGATCCAGAACATGTGCCGCCAGAGGACCGGGGCGCCGCCGCCCTCCGGGATGAAGAAGATGGTCGTGAAGTTGCGGTCGAAGTAGAGCTGGATGAGGCCGACGGTGAGCACCGGGAGCGAGAGCACCAGGAGCCAGGCGACGATCATCGTCATCCAGACGAAGACGGGGAGGCGGAACATCGTCATCCCCGGCGCGCGCAGGTTGATGATGGTGACGATGAAGTTGAGCGAGGCGATCAGCGACGACGTTCCCAGGATGATCAAGGACACCGTGTAGAAGTCCATCGACCGGCCGGTCGAGTAGGTGTTCTCGGTGAGCGGCGCGTAGGCGAACCAGCCCGTGTCGGGCGCGCCGCCGAGCAGCCAGCTCGCGTTGAGCATCAGCGCGCCCGAGAGGAAGACCCAGTAGGAGAGCGCGTTGAGCCGGGGGAAGGCGACGTCGCGCGCGCCGATCATGAGCGGCACCAGCCAGTTGAAGAAGGCGGCGCCGAGCGGCATCACGCCGAGGAAGATCATCGTGAGCGCGTGCATGCTGAAGAGCGCGTTGAAGAGATCGGCGTCGACCACCTGGCCGTTGGGGACCGCGAGCTGGCTGCGGATCAGCAGCGCCTCGATGCCGGCGACCACGAAGAAGACCATCCCGGAGACGCCGTAGAGCGTCCCGATGCGCTTGTGGTCGACGGTCGTGAGCCAGGACCAGATGCCGGAGGGCGCCTGGACGGCGGGCGCGGCGAGCGTGCCGGCGGCGGTCGCCATACTCCCGTTCCTCCCTCAGCGGCCCGGCGCGCCTGCGGCGCCCGGCTCACGGCGCGCCGGGGCGCGCCCCTACTTGAGCTCCCGCAGGTACGCGGCTATGGCCGCGATCTGCTCGCGCGTGAGGTGCTCGCCCCACGCCGGCATCCCGTTCTGGCGCACCGTCACGCCCGGCTTGATGTCGTCGGGATCGGAGAGCCAGCGCTCGAGCTCGCGCTGCACCCGCTCCGGATCGTCGGAGCCCTGAAAGCCGTCGCGTATGCCGGCGAAGAGCGTCGAGCGCGAGGCGACGTGCGTCAGGTCGGGGCCGATGAGCCCGACGGCCGGCGTCCCCTTCACGGTGTGGCAGCCGACGCACGGCGTCACGCCCAGCGCGAGGATCGGGTTCTGGAAGAGGGCCGCGCCCTCCTGGGCGAGCTCCGAGAGCGTCTCGGCGGCGACCGGCGGGGCGAGCTGCGCCTCCACCCACGCGTCGAAGTCGGCCTGATCGTCGACGAAGACGCGGAAGCGCATGTTGGCGTGCGAGGTGCCGCAGAACTCGACGCACTGGCCGAGGTAGGCCTCATCGCTCGCCTCGGTCGGCGTGAAGATCACCGCGTTCTCGCGGCCCGGCACCATGTCGACCTTGCCGACGAGCTGCGGGATCCAGAACGAGTGGATCACGTCCTCCGAGAGCAGCGCGACGTAGGTGGGGCGATCGACGGGGATGTGCATCTCGTTGGCGGTCACGATCCCGAGGTCGGGGTAGCGGAACTCGAACCACCACTGGTGGCCGATGGCCTCCACGCGGACGGTGCCCGGCGGGAGGTTGTCCGCGTCGGGCTCGAGGTCCCCGATGGCCGTCGCCGTGGGTATGAAGATCGCGACCAGGATCACGACCGGGATCAGGGTCCACACGATCTCGAGCCGCGTGTTGCCGTGGAACTGCGAGGCGACGCGGCCGGGCCGCTCCCGGAACCAGATCGAGAGGACGAGCGTCGCCCCCAGCACGGCGACGAAGACCACGGCCGCGAGCCAGAAGACGATGACGTAGACGTTCTGGACCGTCTGCGTCGCGTCGGACTTGGGCTCGATGGTGGACTGCGGGTCGCTGCAGGCGGTGAGAGCAAGCCCGATGAGGAGTATCGCGGCGGCCGGAGCGAGGCGCCGCGTGAGCACGCGATCGAGGCGCACCACCACCTCCCGTCGGGCTCGGCGGCGCCCTTCCGGGGATCGCCGCACGGCCGCGCGTACAGTCGCATCAGCCCGCGCATCGGTCAACTGCCGCGGGGGATCCGGCCGGGCCCCGCGCGTTGCCCGGCGCCGGGAGGGGTCGTAGCCTCTCCGGCGATGTCCCACTCTCCGGCGGATCCGGTCGGCCGGGCGGGGGCGCTCCGCCTCGCGCTGGGCGCGGTCGGGGTGGCGCTCGCGCTCGTCCTGGCGGCGCTCGGCGTCGGGATCTTCCGGGGCGTCGGCGACTCCCCCCTCGGGGAGGGCGACGCCGCCTTCGACCTCGCCCCCGCCTTCTCCGCGGAGACCCTGGACGGGGAGAGCTTCAGCCTCGAGCGGCACGCCGGGCGGCCGCTCTTCCTCTACTTCTGGGCCTCGTGGTGCGCCCCCTGCGAGCGCGAGGCGCCCCTCATCGAGCGGCTCTGGCGGGAGTACGAGGCGCGGGGCTACACCTTTGTCGGCGTGAACGTGATGGACAACCACGCCGACGCGCTCGCCTTCGCCCGCCGCCACGGCCTGAGCTTCCCCATCGTGAGCGGGGGCGACGTCTACCTCGACTACGGCGTCGTCGCCCTCCCGGAGGCCTTCTTCGTGCTGCCCGGCCTGCGCGTCTCCGGCAAGTACATCGGAGAGCTGCGGGAGGAGGCCTTCCGTGCGATGCTGGAGGCTCTGGCGGAGGGGACCTGAGGATGCGCCGGCTGATGGACTGGCTGCGGCCCCGCCGCCTCTCCCGCCGCCGGCGGCTGGTCGCGGTCTTCCTCGTCGCCACGCTCGCTATAGCCTCCCTGGCCGCCATCGCCGCCTCGTCGTCGCTCTCCTACTACGTCACGCCCGAGGAGTTCGCCCAGGAGCTGGATCCCGAGGGCGGGCGCTGGCGCGTCGGCGGACGCGTCGTGCCGGGGACGATCGTCGAGAGCGCGGGCCAGCCGATGGCCTTCGAGATCGAGGGCGAGAAGGGGGAGCGGATGGCGATCTCCTACGACGGCGTCGTCCCCGGGCTCTTCGGTCCGCGCACCTTCGTCGTCGTCGAGGGCGTCGCCGAGGGGCCGGCGCACCTCACCGCCTCCTCCGTCGTCATCAAGCATGAGAACGAGTTCGTGACCGACCCCTCGGACACCGACGTCTTCGTGCCGGAGCGTTCCCCCTCGACCGGGTCGCCGTGAACCTGGCGGGGGCGCTGGGCGCCTCCGCGCTCGTGGCGGCGCTCGCCGCGGCCCTCTTCGCGCTCGGGACCTCGACCTGGGGGGTGAGGCGAGGCCACGCGGGTGCTATCGCCTCCGGGCGGCGGGCCCTCTACGCGGCGGCGGCGCTCCTCACCCTGGCGATGGCGACCCTCGCCGCCTCGCTGCTCCGCGACGACTTCAGCCTGGTCTACGTCGCCTCCGTCTCCTCCCGCGACATGGAGACGGCCTTCAAGTGGGCCGCCCTCTGGAGCGGGCAGCCCGGCTCGCTCCTGCTCTGGGCCTGGCTCCTCTCGCTCTCGCTCGCCGGCGTCGCGCGCCACCTCGCCCGGGCGCTGCCGTGGGCGCGCGGGCACGCGCAGGCCGTCTCCGGCGCGGTGCTGGCCGCCTTCCTCGTGCCGCTCGTCTTCCTGGCGTCGCCCTTCGAGGTGGCGGCCGTGACGCCTCCGGACGGCGTCGGGCTCAACCCGCTCCTGGTGGACCCGGCGATGCTGATCCACCCGCCGCTGCTCCTCGCCGGGCTCACGTCGACGGCGGCCCCCTTCGCCGTCGGCTCCGGGGCGCTCCTCGCCGGGCACGTCGACTCGGGCTGGGTGCGCGCGGCGAGGCCCTGGGCGCTCGGCTCCTTCGTGGTGCTCGCGACCGGGAACGTGCTGGGCGGCTGGTGGGCCTATACCGTCCTGGGCTGGGGCGGCTACTGGGCGTGGGACCCGGTCGAGAACTCGGCGATCCTGCCGCTGCTGCCGACGATCGCCCTCCTCCACGGCTTCGCGGTGCAGGAGCGCCGGGGGATGCTCCGGCTCTGGAACCTCGCGATGGCCGCGGCGGCCTTCTCGCTCGCCGTCTTCGGCACCTTCAACGTGCGGAGCGGCCTGGTCTCCTCGGTGCACTCCTTCGCGCAGTCGGAGATCGGGCCCTACTTCCTCGGGATCCTCGCCGCCGTGATCCTGGGATCGGTCGCGCTCCTGGCGTGGCGCTCCCCGCGGCTCTCGGGGCCGCACGACTTCGAGTCGCTGCTCTCCCGCGAGACCGGCCTCATCGTCAACAACTACCTGCTCACCGCCATCGCGCTCGTGATCCTGGGGGGCACGCTCTTCCCCGTCGCCTCCGAGCTCGTCCGCGGCGTGCGCGTCACCGTCTCCGAGCCCTTCTACGACCAGGCCGTGGGGCCGCTGCTCGCGCTGCTGCTGCTCGCAGCCGCGGCCGGCGTGCTCCTGCCCTGGCGCCGGGGCTCGCCGCGCTCGCTCCGGCGGCGCCTCGCCCAGCCCGTCGCCGCGCTCGTCGGCTCGGCCGCCCTGCTCTCGGCCGCAGGCGTCCGCGACCCCTTCGCCCTCGGGGGCATCGTCTGCGCCCTCACGCTCGCCGCGGTCACCCTGCGCGAGCACTGGCTCGCCGCGCGGGGCGCGCCCCGCGCGGGGGGAGGCGGCGCCGCCTCGTGGCCCCTCGCCGCCTGGTCCCCCTTCCGCCGCGACCCGGGGCGCTACGGCGGCTACCTCGTCCACCTCGGGGCGGCGGTGATGGCGATAGCCGTCGTCGCCTCGACGGCCTACCAGCAGCAGGTCCGCGTCGCGGTCGCGCCGGGCGAGTCGTTCGCGGCGGGCCGCTACACGCTCACCTACGAGCGCCTCGAGGGCCGGCCCGGGACGGGGAACGGCGTGGAGACCGACGCCGTCGCGACCGTCACCGTGCGCGAGGGCGATCGCCTCCTCGGCGAGATGCAGCCGGGCCGGCGGTTCTTCACGAACTTCCCCGACCAGCCGATGGGCGTCGTCGCCGTCCGCAGCACGTGGCGGGAAGACCTCTATCTCTTCATGCAGGGCTGGGATGAGGACCTCGTCACCGAGTTCCAGGCCTTCGTCAACCCGCTCGTGATCTGGCTCTGGACCGGCGCCGGGCTGCTCGTCTCAGGGGGTCTCCTCGCCTTCGGCTGGCAGCGACCCGCGGCCGGGGCCGGCGCGGCCGGCGCGGCCGACGCGCCCGGGCCCGCCTGAGGCCCCGGTGGCGTCTCGCAGCGGACGGGCGGCGGCAGCTCTCGTCGCGGGGGCGGCGGCGCTGCTCCTCGGCGCGGCACTCCTCGCGTCGGCGACGCTCCCTCCGGGCGCTACACCCGCGCTCGCCCAGGAGGTCGACCCCGAGCAGC
The DNA here is from genome assembly GCA_009843585.1 of Chloroflexota bacterium. Lineage (GTDB taxonomy): Bacteria > Chloroflexota > Dehalococcoidia > UBA2979 > UBA2979 > VYDC01. Next base: position 5,812 of record VYDC01000082.1, read on the forward strand.
AGCTTGCCATCGAGCGGCAGCTGCTCTGCCCCCAGTGCGTCAACGAGCGGCTGGACCAGTGCGCGCGCGCGATCTGCGAGGACATGCGCGCGACCATCCGCGAGCAGCTCGCAGCCGGCACACCTCCCGACCAGATCGTCTTCTTCTTCCGCGCGCGCTACGGGGATCGCGTCCTCGCGCAGCTCCCCAGGGAGGGCTTCAACCTGCTGCTCTTCGGCTGGGTGGCGGGATCGCTCGCGCTCGTCGCGGCCGGAGGCGGCTTCGCGCTCCTCCGGATGCGTCGCTCCGCCCGCCGGTCCGCCCGCGCGGGGGAGCCCTAGCGTGGAGTGGCTCGTGCTCGCGCTGCTCGTGCTCGCGACGGCCGCCTTCGTCGCCCCTCCCCTGCGCGGCTCGGGCGTCGAGGGGCCGGGGCCCGCGGAAACCGCGCGCCGGGCGCGCGAGGAGCGCCGGCGGCTCCTCGCGCGGCTCCGCGCCATCGACGCCGACTGCGAGGCCGGGCGCATCAGCCGGGAGGAGCGCCTCACGAGGCGACGCGCCCTCGCCGCGCCGCTGCTCGCCGCCTCCGGACGCCCGGGCGCGCCCGACCCACCCCCGGAGGGCGAGCGGTGAGATCCCTCCCCGCGCGCGTCGCCCTCGCGGGCGCGCTCGCCTCGGGCGTCCTCGCGGCGGGCGTGCCTCCGGCGCTTCAGGCGCAGTCACCCGAGATCGACGGCGGCGGCGGCCGCGTCGTCGTGCTCGTCGTCTCCGGGACGGCCGGGGCGGACCTCACGGGCGCGGTCGAGGTCGAGCACAACACCCTCGGCGAGGCGGCCTCGGTCGGCCTGGGGCGCGCCACGGCCGCGGGCGGGCGCGCCGAGTTCTCCGTCCCCACCGACCCGATGCTGACCCACGTGCCGCGCGTGAAGTACCGGGGAGTCCAGTACTTCGGCGAGCCGGTCCTGCTCTCCCCCGAGCTCCCCCACGCCGAGGTCTCGGTGCGGGTCTACGAGACGGCGAGCGAGCCGCCGCCGCTCTCGGTGCGGGAGACGGCCGTCACCGTGATCGCCCTCGACCGCGCGGCGGCGCAGCTGACGCTGGTGCGGGAGGACCTCGTCGAGAACCCCTCGGACCGCGTCTACGTCGGCTCAGGCCCCGCCGGCGCGACGCTGCGTCTCCCGCTCCCGGAGCGCACGCTCGACGCCTCGGGCCTCGGCGAGGAGGGCAGCTACCGGCTCGGCGCCGGGACGCTCGACGCCTCGGTGCCCCTCAGGCCCGGCGTCACCTCCGTCGTCACCACCTACACCGTCGGCTACGATCCCGGCCGGGACGACTACCGGCTGCGCGTGACCGCCCCCCTGCCGACCGGGCGGGTCGAGGTCCTCGTCCCGGAGCGCTTCGTCGAAGAGCTCGCGCCGCTCACCGGCGCCCGGATCGCGCCGGGCACGCAGCTGGAGGGCGAGCCGGCGCTGGTGGCGACCGGCGAGGGGGCGGCTCGCGCGGGGGAGGGAATGCTCGTGGAGCTCCGCGGCCTCGCCGGGAGCACCGCCTCCAACCCCCTCACCGAGGGGCGCGGCCCGGCCTGGGCCTCGGCGCTCGCGCTCGCGCTGCTCGCGGCGGCGGCATGGCTCCTCTCGCGGGCACGGCGGCGGCCCGGGGCTCAGGCCCCGTGAGCCAGGACGGCGCGGACGGACCCGCCGCTCCCGGGATCGAGGCGCGGGGGCTCACCAAGAGCTACCGCGGCGTGGTCGCCATCGACGGCGTCAGCTTCTCACTGCCGCCCGGCTCTAAGACGGCGCTGCTCGGGGCGAACGGCTCCGGCAAGAGCACGCTGCTCGCCACCCTCTCGACGCTCGTCTCCCCGACGGAGGGATCGGCCGCCATCGGCGGCGAGGACGTGGCGGACGCGCCTCCCGCGCTCCGCCGGCAGGTCGGCTTCATGGGCCACCTCCCGATGCTCTACGAGGAGCTCACCCCGGCCGAGAACCTCCGCTTCTTCGCGCGCCTCTACGACGTCGAGGACGGGGGGGAGCGCGCCCGGGAGCTGCTCCGGGCCGTCGGGCTCTGGGCGCGGCGCGACGAGCCCACGTCGGTGCTCTCGCGGGGGATGCACCAGCGCCTCGCCCTCGCGCGCGCCGTGCTCCACCGCCCGCGCGTGCTCCTGCTCGACGAGCCCGAGACGGGGCTCGACTCGGACGGCCTCGAGCTGCTCGAGCGGCTCGCGCTCAGGCGTCGGGGCGTGACCGTGCTCTGCGCGACGCACCGCGTGGAGCGCATCGGGAGCTGGGCGACCGGGCGGCTGGTGCTCGACCGCGGCCGCGTGGTGGAGGACGACGCGACGCCCGCGGGGAAGCGCGGCTCGGCACATGCGGGAGCGGCGGGGGGCGCGGGATGAGGGCCGCGCTCGCCGTGATGGAGAAGGACCTCCGGCTCGCCTGGCGCGACCGGGCGGG
>VYDC01000082.1:8250-9685 GCA_009843585.1 Chloroflexota bacterium
CGGCCGCTCCTCCCGGGGCTGCTCTGGGTCACGTTCCTCTTCGCCGGCATCATCTCCTCCGGCGCCTCCTTCCACGGCGAGGGGGAGCGCGGGACGCTCGACGCCCAGCTGCTCGCCCCGGTCGCCCCCACCGCCCTCTACGCGGGGAAGCTCCTCGCGAACCTGCTCGCCCTGCTCGGGGTCGAAGTTGCCACTCTCGCGCTCGCCACTATCCTGTTCGACGAAACGCTCCTCACCCCCGAGCTCGGCGGGATACTGCTCGTGGGGACGCTGGGGTACGTCTCGCTCGTCACCGTGCTCGCGACGCTCGGGAGCCGGGTGCGGGCGCGCATCGTGCTGATGCCGGTCCTCGCGCTCCCCCTGCTCGTGCCGCTCCTCATCGCGGCGGTGCGCGCGACGGGGGCCGCCCTGGGGGAACCGGCCGGGGAGGCCCCGTGGCTGCTCCTGCTCGCGGTCTTCACGGCGTGGTCGGCCGTCGGGAGCGCCCTCCTCTTCCCGCTGGCGGTGGAGCGGTGAGCGCGCGGGCGGCCGCGCCGTGATGAGCGCCCTCGGGCGGCTCGCGTGGCGCCAGGCGGAGCGCGCCGCCGCGCTCCGCTGGGCGGTGCTGCCGCCCGTCGCGGGCGTGGCGATGTTCGTGCTGCTCGTGGGGGCCGTGATCGCCGCTCCGCGGGAGGTCGTCGAGGGAGAGGTGCAGCGCCTCTTCTACATCCACGTCCCCGCGGCGCTCGCCGCCTACCTCGGCGTCGGCATCGCCGCCATGGCCTCGGTGGCGCTGCTGTGGCGGCGCGACATGCGCTGGGACGCGGTGGCCCGGGCCGGTGCGATGACGGGCGTGCTCTTCACCGGGCTCACGCTCGCGACCGGCATGATCTGGGGGAAGCCGATCTGGGGCGTGTGGTGGACGTGGGACGCGCGCCTCACCAGCACGCTCATACTCTTCCTGCTCTACTCGGCCTACCTGCTCGCGCGGCAGCTCGCCGACGAGACCGACGAGCAGGCCGCGCGCTTCGCCGCCGTCTTCGCGATCATCGCCTTCGTCGACATCCCGATCATCAACATGTCGGTCCGCTGGTGGCGCACCCTGCACCCGCAGCCGATCGTCTTCGATCCCTTCGGGGAGCAGGCGCTTCCCGGATCGATGATGCTGGTCCTCGCCGTCGGGATCGTCGCGGTCGGGGCCCTCGCTCTCTGGATGGTGGTGCTGCGGGCGGAGGCCGAGGGGCTCGCGCAGCGCGCCGCCGCCGCCCGCCACCTGGTGGACCGCAGGGAGGCTCGCTGATGGATCACCTGGAGTTCCTGTTCGCGGGCTTCGCGGTCTTCTGGGCCGGTCTCCTCGTCTACCTCCTGCTGCTGCAGGCGCGGCTGCGCGGGCTGAGCCGCGAGATCGAGCGCCTGGAGGAGCGCCTCTCGGAGTCCGCCTCCCCCGGCGACGCGG
>VYDC01000240.1:0-8460 GCA_009843585.1 Chloroflexota bacterium
TCCGCTCAAACCTGTCCTTCGCCATCCCTCAGTCTCCCTCGTCCGCTCCCGACGACTCCCTATCCGGCCCGGACCTAGTATCGGGTGATGGAGCCCTCAAGCAGATTCGAACTGCTGACCTCGTTCTTACCAAGAACGCGCTCTGCCTGCTGAGCTATGAGGGCCCAACTGCGCCGCCGTCCACTGGCGCCGGACCAGCCTCCGGCTGGCGGCGCCGATCATGCCTGGTGCAGGGGGCAGGATTCGAACCTGCGTAGCCTTGCGGCGGCGGATTTACAGTCCGCTGGAATTAACCACTCTCCCACCCCTGCGTCTCCGGGCACACACCACGGGGCACCCGCTGAGCACCCCTCGGGCCCGCCCTCCACGGCGGATCTGGAGCCCGAGAGGGGATTCGAACCCACTAACCTACCGATTACAAATCGGTTGCGCTGCCATTGCGCCACTCGGGCGGCGGGACGCCGGCGATGCCCCGCGGCTCCCCGCGAGGGCCGCGCGCGCGAGGCGCGCACGGGCGCATCCGGCCCATGAGTATATGAACGGGCCCGTCTGTACGTCTAGCCGGAGCGGGGGGAGAATCCCCTATCCGCGGACGCTCCAGCGCGCCCCCTGCGGGCCGTCCTGAACCTCGATCCCGGCCTCGCTGAGCGCGTCGCGGATCGCGTCGGAGAGCGCGAAGTCCCGCTCCGCGCGAGCAGCCTGCCGCTGCGCAAGGAGCGCCTCGACCACGTCGGCGGCATCCGCCTCGGCGGCCGCGACATCGAACCGGCTCGCGATCTCGGAGAGCTCCGCCCCTGAGATCCGCGACAGGTCGGCGTGCGCGTCGGCGGGAAGCGCCAGGCCCAGCACCGACGCGAGTTCGCGGAGGGTGGCGCGTGCCGCCGATCCATGGTCCCCCACCTCCCGGCTCCTGTTGATGGCGCGCGCCAGGTCGAAGAGCACGGCGAGCGCCTGCGCCGTGTTCAGGTCGTCGTCCATCGCCTCGACGAAGCGGGCGCGCGCCGATGCCGCCTCGGGCGGGGGCGAGCCCTCGCGCGCGGGCTCCTCGGCGAGGGCCTGCTGGAGTCGATCGACGCCCCTCTGCGCCGCCGCCATCGCCTCGTCCGTGAGGTTCGTCGGCTGCCGGTAGTGCTTCGAGAGCACGAAGAGCCGGAGCGCGTCCGGCGTCCAGCGATCGAGCGCCTCGGCGACGGAGACGACGTTGCCGAGCGACTTGGACATCTTCTCTCCGTCGCGCAGCACCATCCCGTTGTGCATCCAGAGGCGCGCGAAGCTCCCCGGCCCGGTCACCGCCTCCGCCTGGGCGATCTCGTTCTCATGGTGCGGGAAGACCAGATCCGTGCCTCCTCCGTGCACGGAGAAGCTCGCGCCGAGGTAGCGCTGGGCCATCGCGGAGCACTCGATGTGCCACCCGGGCCGGCCGGGCCCCCAAGGAGAGGGCCACGTCGGTTCGCCCGGCTTCGCCGCCTTCCACAGCGCGAAATCGAGCGGGAACTCCTTCCCGTGACCCGGCTCCTCGCGCGTGCCGGCGCGCATCTCGTCGAGCGGCCGGTGCGAGAGCTTGCCGTATCCGGGCAGCGATCGGACCCGGAAGTAGACGCCGGCGCCCGGCACCGCGTAGGCGTGGCCGTTCTCGATGATGCGGCCGATCGCCGCGACGATCGCGTCGATCTCCGTCGTCACACGCGGCCGCACGTCCGGTGCCAGGATGCCGAGGGCCGCCTGCTGCGCCTCCCAGAGGTCGATGTTCTGCTGCGCGAGCGACGCCGGATCGCGGCCGAGCTCGAGCGCGCGCTCGATGATCTTGTCGTCGACGTCGGTGTAGTTCGAGACGTACCGGATCTCAACCCCCGGATGCCGCCAGCGGAGATAGCGGATCAGCACGCCGTAGACGAGGAGCGACATCGCGTGGCCGATGTGGCTCTCCGTGTACGGCGTCACGCCGCAGACGTAGACGCCGATGCGGCCGTTCTCCGGGGCGACCGCCTCCACGGACCCCGAGAGCGTGCTGCGGAGCCGCATCAGCGCGCGCCCGCCGCGGACGCGTCGCCCGCGCCCTCGCTGCCGGTCTCCCCAGCCGCCACCGGCGCGGAGGCACCCGCCACGGACTCGTCGGCGTCGCGCGCCGCGACTTCCCGCTCAAGGCTCTCGATGCGGCGCTCCAAGGCGTCGATGCGGTCCCACCCGGGGTCGGGGAGGCGCTCGACGGTCTCGTCGCCGGCCGCCGTGAAGGCGACGACGTGGCCGGGAACGCCGACGACGGTCGCGTGCGGCGGGACGCTCGACACCACGACCGCGCCCGCCCCGATCCGCGCGTGGTGCCCGATCGTCACCGCGCCGATGATCTTCGCTCCGGCGCCCACCACGACATGATCCTCGAGCGTCGGATGGCGCTTCTCCCTCCGCGTCGACGTCCCACCGAGCGTCACGCCCTGATAGAGGTGGCAGTGGTTGCCGATCTCGGCGGTCTCGCCGATCACCACGCCCATCCCATGGTCGATAAAGAGGTGCGACCCGATGCGCGCCCGGGGGTGGATCTCTATGCCGGTAGCGAGGCGCCCAAGATGCGCGACGATGCGGGCCACCACGGCCAGCCCTGCCGCATCGAGCCGGTGCGCGATGCGGTGGAGCAGCAGCGCGTGAATGCCGGGATAGGCGAGGAGCACCTCGACACCCGATCGCGCCGCCGGATCGCGCTCCTGCGCGGTGCGCACGGCATCCCGTACGGACGACAGCCAGCTCATCGGCGAGTCCTCGCGGCCCCCGGCGACCGCCGCCCCGTCGCGGCCGGGCGCCGGTGTCGCGGGAGAAGGTGACTACCCCGGAAATGCCACTCCATCAGGCCGCTGCTCGCCGGATCGGGAGGAGCCGCGGCGCCTTCGGCGCGGCACCGGGCGCGGGTGCGCAGGGAACCACCGCCCCCTCCGACTCGTCCCGCCCCCGCAGATAGAGTCTACGCCACATCCTCCTCAAGCACGGCCACGGCCATCGCCGCGATCGCCTCGGCGCGCCCGAGGTCGCCGAGCCCCTCGTTCGTCGTCGCCTTGACGTTGACCCGCCCGGTCTCGATCCCCAGCGTGCGTGCGATCGACTCGCGCATCGCGGGGAGCGACGGACCGATGCGAGGACGTTCGGCGAGCACCGTCGCATCCACGTTGGAGACGCGATAGCGCTGCGCCGCGATGAGCCGCGCCGCGCGCCGCAGCAGCTCGCGGCTGTCGATCCCTGCAAGGGACGGCTCCCCCGGCGGGAAGTGCTGACCGATGTCGCCCTGGCCGCCAGCCCCGAGCAGAGCGTCGGTGATCGCGTGCAGCAGCGCGTCGCCGTCGGAGTGCCCGACGAGCCGGGGAGCACCCGGCACGTCGATGCCCCCCAGGCGGAGAGTCCCGGCATCGCCGAGCCGATGCACGTCGTATCCGATGCCCGTGCGCATCAGGGCGTCCGCCCGCTCGGGCCCGAGTCCCGGAGGGAGGTGACGTCGTGCACGGCGGCCCGGACGCGCGCGAGATCGGCGGCCGTCGTGACCTTCACGTTCCACTCCTCGCCCTCGACGATCCACACCGCCTCGCCGAGGCGCTCCACGAGCGACGCGCAATCGGTCGCCTCGGCCGCACCGGGCCCTGATGCCGCCGCCAGCGCGCGCCGGAGCAGGTCGCCGGAGAACGCCTGGGGCGTCTGGGCGGCTCGGAGGGACTTCCGTGCCGCCGTCCTGACCACGCGCCCGGCCCCGTCGACCTCCTTGATGGTGTCGGCGACGGGCACGGCGGCGAGCGCCGCCCCGTGCTCCCTCGCGGCATCCAGCACGCGAAGCGCGAGCGCGCGCGAGGCGAGCGGGCGGGCCGCGTCGTGCACCAGGTACCAACCCGCATCCGGCGCCGCGTTGACCCCGGCGGCGAGCGAGTCCTGCCTCCTCGCTCCGCCTTCCACGAGGAGCGGCCTCACCGCGGCGCCGAGCCCGTCGATGTCGGCGTGGCGCCCCGCGGGCGCGACGACGACGACGCGATCGACGTCCGGAAGGCAGGCGAGCATCGCGAGCGGGCGGGAGAGCAGGGGCGCGCCGTCGAGAGGGGCCCACAGCTTCTCCCGGTCGGGCTCCGCCGCCCCGCGCATGCGCATAGAAGAGCCGGCCGCGAGCAGGATCGCCACGACCGCGCCCGCGCGGGCGTCATCGGGCGGCACCGCCCGCTCCCGCGATGCACCGGCACCCTCCGGCATGAGGCCCACCTCCGGTCGCAGCGGCGCACGTCGCCGTGACGGCGACAGCGTAGCGATCCCGGCGGCGCCGGGCCACGCCCGGTGCGCACTGCTGCGTGGACCCGCCGGAGGCGCTCGGCTAAGCTCGATCGTCACGTCCGGGGCCGGCACGGCCTGCCCGCTCCGGGGGAGGAGCCGCGGTGGACACCCTCTACCGGTCGCTGCTGCGCCACGTCGCGCGCCCAGCGCGATACACAGGCGGCGAGCTCAATTCGATCGTCAAGGACTGGGAGCGCCACCCGCTCCGCGTCGCGCTCGCCTACCCCGACCTCTACGACCTGGGGATGTCCAACCTCGGACTGATGATCCTCTACGACATCGTCAACCGGCGGGACGACGCGCTCGCCGAGCGCGTCTTCTCGCCGTGGGGGGACATGGAGGAGCTGCTCCGCAGGCACGGGGAGCCGCTGCGCTCTCTGGAAAACCATCGACCGGTCGGCGAGTTCGACATCCTCGGCATCACGCTGCAGTACGAGGCCTGCTACACGAACGTGCTCAACATGCTCGATCTCTCCGGGATCGCCGTGCGGACGGCCGATCGCGCGGACGACGAGACGATCGTGGTCGCCGGCGGCTCGTGCGCGCTCGAGCCGGAGCCCCTCGCCCCGTTCATCGACGCCTTCGCTCTCGGCGAGGGCGAGGAGTTGATCCGCGAGATCCTGGACGTGGTGGCCGCCTGGAAGCGAGGCGGCGGCGGGCCACGCGGCGAGCTCCACCGCCGCCTCGCCGGCATCCCCGGAACCTATGTGCCCTCGCTCTACGAGCAGCGCTACAAGGACGACGGGACGATCGCCGAGACCGTGCCCGTCGACGAGGCGGCGCCGCCACGGCCCGTGCGTCGGGTGCTCCAGCGCCTGGAGCCCGCGATCACCAGGCCCATCGTCCCCTTCATGGAGGTGGTGCACGACCGCGCGGCGGTGGAGATCCAGCGCGGCTGCACGCAGGGCTGCCGCTTCTGCCAGGCGGGGATGATCTACCGCCCCACCAGAGAGCGGAGCGTCGAAGAGGTCGTCGAGGCCGCCGGCGAGCTGATGGCGAACACCGGCTACGAGGAGATCTCGCTGATGTCGCTCTCCACCACGGACCACCGCGAGATCGGGCCGATGGTGCACGCGCTGATGGATGCCTACGGCGACCGGGGGCTGAAGCTCTCGATCCCCTCCACGCGGGTCGACTCGTTCTCGGTCGACGTCGCCAACGCCGTCGCCCGCGGCAAGAAGCACACGCTCACCCTCGCGCCCGAGGCAGGCTCGCAGCGGCTGCGCAACACCATCAACAAGCTCGTCTCGGAGCAGGACATCCTGACCGCCGCGGAGAACGCCTTCGCGAACGGCTGGACCTCAATCAAGATGTACTTCATGGTCGGCCAGCCGACCGAGACCGACTTCGACGTCGAGGAGATCGTCCGCATCGCCTCCGAGGTGCGCGCCATCGGGCGGCGCCACGTGGGCGGCCGCGCGCGCGTGCGCGTTTCGACTTCCAACTTCATCCCCAAGGCGCACACGCCCTACCAGTGGATCGGGCAGACGGACGCCGAGACGCTGCGCCGCCGCCACCGCATCCTGCGCGAGGGCTGCCGCCGCGCGAAGGTGCAGTTCAGCTGGGAGGATCCGGAGAAGTCGCTGCTCGAGGCCGTGCTCTCGCGCGGGGACCGCCGGGTCGCCGATGTGATCGAGACCGCCTGGCGCCTCGGCGCGACCTTCGACTCGTGGTCCGACCGTCACGACTGGTCGCGCTGGGAGCGGGCCTTCGCCGAGCACGACCTCGACCCCGCCTTCTACGCCCAGCGCGACCGCGATCTCTGGGAAGAGTTGCCGTGGTCGCACATCCACGGCGGCGTCGAGCCCTCCTTCCTCCGGGCGGAGTGGATGAAGACACTCAACGAGGAGATCACGCTCGACTGCAAGCGCGACCCGTGCAACGTCTGCGGCATGCAGAACGAGCACGGGGAGTGCCGTCACAAGATCGCAGAACTCGTCGCCTTCAAGCGGGCCGGCGACGACGTGAAGGGCCGGCGCATCGCCGAGGAGCGCGAGCGCCTGACCGCACCGCTCACGATCGTCTAGCGCTCCGGGCGCCCCGTGGTACCGGGATCTCCTCCCCGCGCCTCAGCGGCGGGACTCCCAGCGGAAGAACCGGATCGCGATCAGTATCGACACGACCATCCAGGCGGCCATCACCGCCAGGCGCTGCGCCTCGAACCCCGTCCCCTGCTCGAAGGGGTTGAAGGAGGCCTGCAGCGCCAGGGAGAAGTGCCGGACGGGGAACAGGTCGGAGAAGGCCGTCAGCCACGCCGGCGCGTCGTCGAGCGGGATGAAGACATCGGAGATGAAGAGCAGCGGGAGGATCGACGCGTTGACGATCGCCGGCGCCGCGTCCGCGTTGGGGATCGCGCTGGTGACGGCGAGGCCGAGTGCGCTGAACGTCGCTGAGCCGATGACCAGCGTCAGCGCGAAGGCCGGGAGCGTCCGGGTCGGGAACGCGACGTCGTAGAGCGCCGTGCCGGCCGCCGACACCACGGCCACCAGCAGGATGCCGATCACGACGGCGTGGGCGATCTTGCCCCCGAGGAGGGCCCAGGTCGGGAGTGGCGTCGCGCGTACGCGCTTCAGCAGGCCCTGGTCACGCGAGAAGGAGAGCCCCATCGCGACGTTCGTGTAGCAGGCCCCGATCACCGAGAGCGCGATGATCCCGGGCACGTAGAAGGTGGAGATGCCCGCCTCCCCGCCGGGCACCTCGACGGTCCTGTCCGAGAAGACGAGGTTGAAGATCACGAGGAACATCAGCGGAAAAACGATCGTGAAGAACGCCGCCGGGGGATTGCGCCAGAACGAGCGGTTCTCGTACCTGACTTGGCGCAGCAGCAGGGGGACGGCGCGCACCTACGCGACCCCGTCCCGCTCGGGCGATCCGGCGAGATCCAGGAAGAGGTCCTCGAGCGACGGGGCGGCGACGGTGAGCCCGTGGAGCTCGACCCCCGCCTCCAGCGCCCAGCCGGTGAGCCCGTGAACGGCGCCGGTCGCGTCGAGGGTGGTGATCATGTACGCGCCTTCCTCGCCCGCCGGCTCCGCCGCGAGATGCTTCGGCGGCGAGGCGCCCTCGACGCGGAATCGGATCGTCGTGCGCGCCCCCTGGCCGACGAGCTCCTCGACCGATCCCTCCGCGACGATCCTCCCGCTCACCAGGATCGCGACGCGGTCGGCCAGGTACTCCGCCTCCTCCATGTAGTGCGTTGTGAGGACGACGGTCTTCCCGAGCGATCGGAGGCCGCGGATCATCTCCCACGCGTCGCGGCGGGCGGACGGGTCGAAACCGGTCGTCGGCTCATCGAGGAAGAGCAGATCCGGGTTTCCGGCGAGCCCCACGGCGACATCGAGCCGGCGCTGCTGGCCGCCCGAGAGCCGCCGGACGAGCTTGCGTTGCTGCTCGGAGAGACCGACCAGCTCGAGGATCGTCTCCCGGGGTAGCGGATCGGGGTAGTAGGCGCGGAAGAGGTCGACCGTCTCCTGGACGGTGAGGTAGGGATCGACGCTCGCCGACTGCAGCACGACCCCGATCCGCTCCCGCAATGATCGCCCGGGCCGCCCCGGGTCGAAGCCCAGGACGGAGACCTCGCCGCCGCTGCGCTCGAGGTGCCCCTCCAAGATCTCCAACGTCGTCGTCTTGCCGGCACCGTTGGGCCCGAGGATCGCGAAGATCTCGCCGCGCGGGACCCGGAGGTCGATCCCGCTCACGGCCTCGACGTGGCCGTACGACTTGCGCAGTCCGCGCACCACGATCGCCGGCCCGGCGCTCTCGTCCGCCCCCATGGCCTCACGGTATCCGACCCCCCCGACGCACGGAAGCGACCGGGAAGGCGGGCGCGGGCCGAGCCGCGCAGACCGGAGAGCCCCGGTGCCGTCCGGGGCTCTCCGCGCGGCGCGCCGGGGCGCCCGCGTCTAGTCCGGGTCGGCGACGAAGCTGACCGGCGCCCCGCCGACGAGCTCGCGCTCGAGCTCCTCGCCGAGCTCGAAGATCGACGGCGTGCTCCCGAACATCGCCTCGCGCTCGAAGTCGAAGGCGAACGGCAGTAGCAGTGATTCCGGCATTGCCATCTCGGCGATGGGCGCCGGGCGGTCGACCGTCACCTGCGCGCGGGCCGGGATGATCTTCCCGATGATCACGTTCTCCTTCAGCCCGCGCAGGTGGTCGGTGGCACCCGAGATG
>VYDC01000240.1:8470-9652 GCA_009843585.1 Chloroflexota bacterium
CTCCTGGAAGGATGCCGCGGCGAGGAAGGAGTCGGTCGAGAGCGAGGCCTTGGTGACGCCGAGCAGCACCGGCACGCCGCTGGCGGGTGTGGCCCCCTCCGAGCCGAGGCGCGCGTTCAACTCGTCGAAGCTCCACCGGTCGACGAGCTCCGAGCGCAGGAACTCGCTGTCGCCCGGCTCCTCGACCCGGATCCGGCGCATCATCTGCCTCACGATCACCTCGATGTGGCGGTCGTTGATGTTCACGCCCTGCGAGCGGTAGACCCGCTGGACCTCGTCCACCAGGTAGACCTGTACGGCCTCCGGGCCAAGAATCGCGAGCACGGCCTGCGGGTCGAGCGCGCCCTCGGTGAGCTGCTCGCCGGCGTGGACGAAGGCACCCGACTCGACCCGCACGCGGGCGTTCGCCGCGATCGGGTACTCCCGGACGTCCGCCACCTCGGCGACGATGCGGAGCGTCCGCGCCGCCTCGGATGACGTCTCCTCGTCGAACTCGACGCGCCCGCCCAGCCCCGCGAAGACCGCGCGCGCCGGCGTCTTTGCCTTCCGGCCCCGGGAGCCGGCCGCCTTCGCGCCGTCGTCGGGCGCCTGCGCGAGCGGCTGCTCGCTATCGACCAGGTCGCCCTCAGAGACCAGGAGCGTGTAGCCCTCCGGGAGCTCGTAACTCTCGGAGACGGTCTCGGTGCGCGACACGCGGATCTGACGCTGGTCGCCGTCGCGCTCCACCTGCACGAGGCCGTCGATCTCGGAGAGAACCGCCTGCCCCTTCGGGACGCGGGCCTCGAAGATCTCCTCGACGCGCGGAAGCCCCGAGGTGATGTCGAGCCCCGCCACGCCCCCGGTGTGGAAGGTGCGCATCGTGAGCTGGGTCCCGGGCTCGCCGATCGACTGGGCCGCGATAATGCCGACCGCCACGCCCGGCTCGACGAGCTGGCCCGTCGCGAGCGAGCGGCCGTAGCAGCGGCGGCAGATCCCCCGCCGGGCCAGGCAAGTGAGCGGGGCGCGCACGTGGACGTGCTCCACGCCGGCCTCGATAACCAGGCGCGCGTTCTCCTCCACGATCGGCTCGTTCTGCTCGACCAGCACCTCGCCGGTCTCCGGGTGCGCCACCGGAGAGGCGGCCCAGCGACCGGTGATGCGCTCCTTGCGCGAGGCGAGCAGACCCTGCTCCGCGCGCTCGCG
>VYDC01000036.1:0-5580 GCA_009843585.1 Chloroflexota bacterium
CGGGAGGGTCACTCCTCGCGCTCGCGGAGCCAGGACATCATCGCGCGAATCTCGCGCCCGACCTCCGCGATCGGGTGCGCGGCGCCCTGGCGGCGCAGCGCGTTGAAGCGGGGCCGCCCCGCCTGGTTCTCCAGGATCCACTCGCGGGCGAACTCGCCCGACTGGATCTCGTCGAGGATGGTCCGCATCTCGCGCTTCGTCCCGGCCGTGATCACGCGCGGCCCGCGGGTGTAGTCCCCGTACTCCGCCGTGTCGGAGACGGAGTAGCGCATGTACTCCATTCCCCCCTCGTAGAGCAGATCGACGATGAGCTTGAGCTCGTGGAGCGTCTCGAAGTAGGCCGACTCGGGCTGGTAGCCCGCCTCGACCAGGGTCTCGTAGGCGGCGGTGATGAGCGCCGTCACGCCGCCGCAGAGGATCGTCTGCTCGCCGAAGAGGTCGGTCTCGGTCTCCTCGCGGAAGGTGGTCTCGAGGATCCCGGCCCGGGTCGAGCCGATGCCCTGGCCGTAGGCGAGCGCCGTCGCGAGCGCAGACTCGGTGGCGTCCTGCTCGATCGCCAGCAGCGCCGGGACGCCCCCGCCCTCGGTGTAGACGCGACGGACGAGGTGCCCGGGGCCCTTGGGGGCGATCATCGAGACGTCGACGCCCTCCGGCGCTGCGATCTGGCTGAAGTGCACGTTGAACCCGTGGGCGAACATGAGCGTCTTCCCGGCCGAGAGGTGCGGCGCCACGTGATCCTCGTAGACCGCGCGCTGCACCTGGTCGGGCACGAGCATCATGATCACGTCGGAGGCGCGCGCCACGTCGTCCACCGGTCCGACCCGGAGGCCCTCGGCCTGCGCCTTCTCCCACGAGGGCGAGCCGGGGTAGAGCCCCACGGCCACCTCGACGCCGGAGTCGCGCAGGTTCAGGGCGTGGGCATGGCCCTGCGAGCCGTACCCGATGACGCCGACCGTCCGGCCCGCAAGCACGCCGAGATCCGCATCCGAGTCGTAGTAGATCTTCGCCACCGGCACCCGCCCTCTCGTCGCCTCAGTCGCTTGCGAAGGGTAGCTCGCCCTCCGGCAAGCGCCCCGATTCGTGGTGGAAGCGGTGCATCTCCTCGCTCTCGCCGTTCTGGTCCCCGTAGGCGGTGACCTGCGTCCCGCGCCGCATCGAGACCCGGCCCGTGCGCATCAGCTCCATCACGCCGTAGGAACGCAGGTTGTCGAGCAGGCCGTTCACGCGGTCGCGCTGGGCCACCGCCTGCAGGATCACGCTCTCGGGCGAGAGGTCCACGGCCTGCGCGCGGAAGACAGAGGCGATCTCCAGCACCTCGCGGCGGTTCTCCGCGGTGCAGCGCACCTTGATCAGCGCCAGCTCCCGGTTGACCGCCTCGGCGTGCGTCAGGTCCTCCACCTTGATCACGTCGACGAGCTTGATCAGCTGCTTCTCGACCTGGTCCACGATCCCCTCGTGGCCGTCGACGATGATCGTCATCCGCGAGATGCCGTCCTCGTGCGTCGTGCCGACCGCGAGCGACTCGATGTTGAAGCCTCGCCGCCGGAAGAGGCTCGCGACGCGGTTCAGGACGCCCGGCCGGTCCTCCACCAGGGCGACAACGGTGTGCAGCATCGCCTCAGACCACCTCGTCGGCGCTCTCGACGGTTTCGGAGAGCGCGGCACCGGCCGGCACCATCGGCCACACGTTGTCGTCGGCGGTCACGCGGAAGTCGAGGAGGACCGGTCCCGGGTGCGCATCGGCGTCGCGGATGGCCGCGTCCACCTGTCCGGGCTCCTCGACGCGGATGCCCTTGATGCCGTAGGCCTCGGCGATCTTCATGAAGTCGGGCTGCGACATCGAGACGGCGACGTAGTTGTCCTTGTAGAAGAGCTCCTGCCACTGCCTGACCATCCCCAGGTAGCCGTTGTTCATGATCGCGAGCTTCACCGGGGTCTGCTCGTCGACCATGGTGGCGATCTCCTGGAAGGTCATCTGGAAGCCGCCGTCGCCGCAGATCGACCAGACGCTCGCGTCGGGCCGCGCCACCTGCGCCCCGAGCGCGGCCGGCACCTCGAATCCCATCGTGCCGAGCCCGCCCGAGGTGATGAGCTGTCGGGGCCGCGAGATGCTCATGTGCTGCGCCACCCACATCTGGTGCTGGCCGACGCCGGTCACGATGACCGCGTCGTCGTCGTGGGCGTGCGCGCGGGCGATCTGCTGCACCACGTACTGCACCGTGAGCTCGGGCCCCTCCGGGACGGCGAGCGAGTCGGCGTGGGCGCGCGCCAGATCGTCGATCCAGCGCACCCACTCCGGGTGGCTTGCCCGCTTCACGGCCGCCGTCAGCTGCGGCAACACCTCCTTGACGTCGCCGGTGATCGGCACGGCCGTGTCGATGTTCTTGTTGTGCTCGGCCGGATCGATGTCCACGTGGATCACCGTCGCCGCCGGGTTGAGATCGGCGAAGCGCCCGAGCGCGCGGTCGTCCATGCGCATGCCGAGTCCGATGATGAGGTCGGCGTTCGAGGCGGCCATGTTTGCGTGGTAGGAGCCGTGCATCCCCATCATCCCGTAGGAGAGGGCGTGCCGCTGATCGAGGCCGCCGAGGCCGAGCAGCGTCGTCAGCACCGGGATGCCGGCGCGCTCCGCGAACGCCTGCAGCTCCTCGCTCGACCGCGAGATCACGATGCCGTGCCCGGCCAGGATGATCGGGCGCTCGGCGGCGTCGATCCGCTCGGCGGCGGCGCGGATCTCCTCCTCGGAGGCGGCACCGGGAACCTGGTAGCCGCGCACATGCACCCTCTCGGGCCAGTGGAACTCGGCCTCCTCCAGGAAGACGTCCTTCGGGATGTCGATGTGCACGGGGCCGGGACGCCCCGTCGTCGCGAGGTAGATCGCCTCGGCGAAGGTCGGCGCGAGATCCTGCGCCCGCATCACCAGGTAGTTGTGCTTGACGGCCGGCATCAGGATCCCGGTCGCGTCGGCCTCCTGGAACCCGTCACGCCCGATCAGGTTGCGGGCGACGTTGCCGGTGAGGAAGAGCACGGGGACGGAGTCCATCATCGCGTTCTGCACGGCGGTGACGAGATTGGTGGCACCCGGTCCCGACGTGGCGAGCGCCACGCCGAGCTCGCCGGTCGCGCGGGCGTAGGCATCGGCCGCGTGGCCGCCCCCCTGCTCGTGCCGCACGAGGATGTGCCGCACCTGCGGGTGCGCGGGCAGACGGTCGTAGAGCGGGAGCACCACGCCCCCGGGGTAGCCGAAGACGGTGGTCGCGCCGGCGTACGTCAGGCACTCGAGGACGATGTCGGCGCCCGAGAGCCTCCGCCCCTGCGCCGGAGGCGGTGCTGACGGCCGGGCCTGCTGCTCATCGCGGGCGGGCGGCCTCTGGGTCGTGGTCATCTCGCTCTCCTCGCGTCGGGCCGGCCTCGCGATCGGGTCGCTCTCGCCGGGACCGGGGCGGCGGCCCGGATCGTCTCGCCCGGGCATCTCTCGCTCGGTGGATGGAGGTCGCCCGGCACGCGGGCGGGGGGCGGTGGCCGCACCTGGGCCTGGCCGCCCTAGAGCAGTACGAGTACGCGGCGAAGCGCGCCCGGGCGGGCGGCCGACAGGGAGGAGCCGGAGATCTCTCGTCGCGCCATGGCCCACGCAGTATCGGCGCGCCCGCGATCGAGCGTCAAGCCTCGGCGGGCGGCTTCGCCCGCGTCCTCAGTCGCCGGAGAGCCCGCTCTCGGGCATCGCCGCCGCCCACGCGAACCAGTACGCCGTGCGCGTCGGAACGCTCGCGAGCCGAGCACCGTCGAGCGTCGAGACGAGCCCCTCTTCGGAGACGAACCAGCGCTGCTCCTCGGAGTCGACGGCGAGGAGTCCCAGCGCGTCGGTCATCACGAGCCGCTCTATGGGCTCCGGGGGCGCGTGGTAGGCCGCCACGCCGGATCCGGGCCCGCGAGAGAGCAGGACGAGCGAGGCGCCGCCGACGCTGAGCGTCGCGATGCCCGCTTCCTCCGCGCCGGCGAGCGGGAGCGCGTGCGCGGCGCGGCTCCCGCCGGCCGTGGTCTCGATGCCGAGCACCCGCTCCTTCGGGGGGAGGCGGCCGTCGACGGGCTCGGCCGGGTAGAGCGGCTCCTCCGAGGCGTCGTCCGCCTCGAGCGCGGCCCGCGGGTCGTAGTCGCGCAGGAAGCCGGTCTCGAGCGACAGCACGCGCGTCGCCGCGTGGGCCTCCGACCACGCCTCCCAGGTCGCGCGACGCAGCGGGAGGGGGATGAGCCGCTCCCCGGCCTCGTAGGCCGGCCCGGTGAGCGCGCGCCCGCTCACCGGATCCCAGAGCGAGCCGCTCTCCTCGTCGGCGAAGAGCATCCGCGAGCGGTAGACGAGCCCCGAGGCGACGAGGCGGCGCTCGCGTCCCGCGACCTCCGTCTCGAACGCCGCCGCCGAGCCGCAGGGCAGGCAGTGGAGGAGCATCACGCTCCTCCCGCCGACCTGGTCGTGCACCGCGCCGTGCCAGGCGACGATGCGCTCCGGGTAGGCGCGGGACTCGCCGCCCAGCTGGAGGCCGAAGACGACGTCGTCGCCCTCGAGATAGCGCTCCTCCACCCGGTGGACCGTGGCCGGCTCCTCCAGCGGGGGGAGACCGCCCAGGCGCACGCTCGTCCACAGCAGCTCCTCGATGCGGGGCTCGTGGGCGCGGCCCCGGGAGAGGGCCGTGGCGAAGCGCGGATCGACGATCGAGAGCAGCCGGCCCTTCCATTCCTGGTAGGCCTCGGGGAGCGGCGGCGACTCCCGGGCGACCCAGACCGACCAGCTCCGGGCGTCGGGCAGCCTCTGACCGGTGAGGGTCTCCAGCGCCTCCTCCACCCAGCGCGCCCAGCCCACCTCCAGCCAGAGCATGTCGACGAGCGGGGCGACGACCCTCGGATCGCCCGAGAGCCCGAGGTCGGCGATCGCGCGGGCGGAGCCCTCCGTCGGCGGCACGCAGTTCACTGCGCGCCCCGGGTCGTCGTACCAGCAGACGGCGCGCCGCAGCAGCTCGGCGACGCCCTCCTCGTCGAGCGGCTCGCGCGAGGCGGGCGATGCCGCGGCGGTCGGCGTCGCCTCCGGCGTCGCGGGCGTCGTGGGCGTGGCCGTGGCGGTTGCGGCCGGCGACGCGGCCGGCGGAGGCGTCGGCGCGGGGGTGACCGGTTGCGCCGTCTCCGGGGGCCGGGTCTCGCCGGCGAGGCAGCCCGCCGCGCCCAGCGTGAGCGCGGCGACGGCGAGGACGAGCCCGGTGCGGCCGATGGTTCCCGCTCTCACCGTCCGGCGCTGCGGCGGGCGTCGACCGCGCGCGCGAGGGCGGCCGTGAGGCGCAGCAGCGGTGGCCCCCACGGGCCGCGCGAGCGCACCAGATCGTCGTAGCCGGCCTCCTCGCAGACGATCTCGCAGAGGTGCCGCCAGAAGCGGTCGGAGCGACGCATCATCGAGACGGCGGGGGACGGCAGCACGTGGAAGACCTCCATCAGCTGCCGGGAGGTGACGAGCTCCGGGACGAGCTCCCGGGCGAGCGTCAGCCGGTAGCCGTCCAGATCGGGGACGGCTCCGGAGAGGTAGTCGTCGACGCACGG
>VYDC01000036.1:5590-9543 GCA_009843585.1 Chloroflexota bacterium
GCGCGAGGGCCGCCCCGGAGAGCAGCGCGGCGTGGATGCCCTCGCCGGAGAGCGGGTCGAGCAGGCTGGCGGCGTCTCCGACCAGCGCGGCGCCCCCCGCGGCGACCGGCGCGCCGGGCCGCTGCATCGGCAGCCGGTGGCCGCGCAGCCCGGTCATGGCCCGGGGGTCGAGCTCGTAGGCGTGGCAGAGTGCGTCGAGCGCCTGCCGCAGGCTCACCCCCGTCAGCTGCGCCCGGCCGCCGACCCCGACGTTGATGTGGCCGTCCTTGGGGAAGATCCAGCCGTAGCCGCCCGGCAGCACGGAGAGGGCGAGCGCGACCCGGCCCTCGATCCAGGGCGGGATGCCGTCGGGGCAGCCGATGTTCGCCTCGATCGCCACCGCCGTCTCCATCGGCGGCTCGAAGCCGAGGGCGGCGGCGACGACACCGTTCGCCCCGTCGGCGCCGACGACCACGCGGCAGCGGTGCTCGCCGCGATCGGTGCGCACGACGTAGCCCCCGCCCGCGAGCGGCGCCACGTCCCGCACGCGCTCGCCGTCGCGGAACTCGACCCCGTCCTCCTGCGCTCTCTCGACGAGGAAGGCGTCGAGCCGGCTCCGCTGCGTCATGTAGGTGAGCGGGCGACCGGCGTCGCGCACGAAGTCGGAGCCGCCCTTCAGGCGAACCACCGCGCCGTCGACCACCTGCTCCACGACAGGCGTGAGCTCGAAGGGGAGGAGGGCGGCGGCGCGAACCGTCACCCCGCCGCCGCAGGGCTTCTCCCGGGGGAAGCGGTGCCGCTCGAGAAGCAGCACCTCGTGTCCGCGCGCGGCGATCTCGCGCGCGGCGGTGCTGCCCGCCGGGCCCGCGCCCACGACCACGACCGTGCGCTCGATGGCCGCCATCGCGGCCATCCTATGTCAGCGTGCGGCTGGGGCAACGAGGCCGGCGTCCGGCACGCGGCGGCTCCCCGGAGGCGGGGCGACCTCCCCCCGGCGTCGGGGAGTGCCGGCGGAGGGGCGGGACGCCTAGGCGAGGGCGACGGCGAAGGCCGCGAGGAGCGCCACCTGGATGCCGGCCGCGGCGAGGAAGAGCACGTACGCGACGCCCCGGTTCCGGCCGTGCGCGAGCCCGCCGAGCGCGAGGTTGACGGCGAGCAGCGCCGTGGCGACCCGCGGCAGGTCGAGGAGCGCGCTGCGCTCGACGATCGCGACGTGCCCGGCGTCGGCTCCCGGCGGGAAGGCGATGTCCAGGGTCGGCGGGAGGTCGGGGTAGCGGGCCGCCACGTGCACCCACATCGCGAGCGCCGCCACGAGAGCGAGCGCGAGCAGCAGCAGCGCCCGGCGGTCGTGCCAGAGCGAGTGCGCGGTGATGCCCCATCGCTCCACGCGGTGCGCGACTGCGGCGGTGGGACCGAGCTGCTGGCGCCGCTGTATCTCCTCCGCGAAGCGCGCCGGGTCCTCGACCGAGAGCGCGTACGTGTGCTCGGTCGTCATCACGTAGAGCAGCTGCTCCGGCGACTGGTGCGCGGAGTAGACGAATACCTCGCCGATCCGGTCGAGCCGGGCGCGCCCGACGTGGAAGCCGGGCCAGGAGATGCCGCGCACGCGGGGCACGGCGTCCAGGGATCGCTCGGGGACGAGTCGCTCGATCGCGTCGAGCGGAATCACCTGCCGCGTCGTCCCGAACTCGATCACCAGCCCGTTGCGGTCGACGCGGTAGGCGAGCGTCGCCAGCCCGTAGCACCAGTAGCAGAAGAGGAGCGCGAGCGCCGCCGCCAGGGCTCCGCCGCCGTACGCGGCGAGTTGCGCCAGGCCGGTGCCGGCGGTGAGCCCCGCGTTGACGAGGAGGACGCCGACGGCGGCCGACCAGGCGGCGAGCACGGCGCCGACCAGCAGCCCGAGCGTGCGGCGCGGCTGGTAGTGCACCGTCGCCCCGGCCGGAACGCCGTGGCTAGCTCTGGGCGCCGACCGCGGCGCCGGAGTAGATGGGCGTGAGCCAGTCGCGGTAGCGGGGAAGCTCCCCCGTGATCGCGGCGAAGTAGCGCCGCTGCAGCTCCACCGACATCTCGCCGGGCCGCCCGTCGCCGATCGGCAGGCGGTCCACCTCCGTGACGGGGGTGACGTGCGCCGCGGTCCCGGTCATGAAGATCTCGTCGGCGATGTAGAGCTCGGAGCGGTCGACCGTGCGCCGCTCCACCTCGAGTCCGAGCTCCTCGCCGGCGATCTGAAGCGCCGTGTCGAGCGTGATGCCCTCGAGGATGTTGTCCTGGGGGGGCGGGCTCACGAGGCGCCCATCCCTCAGCAGCACGATGTTCTCGCCCGAGCCCTCCGAGACGTGACCGTCGGCGTTGAGCAGGATCGCCTCGTCGAAGCCGGCAAGCTGCGCCTCCGTCTTGGCGAGGGCGTTGTTCACGTAGAGGCCCGTCACCTTGGCGCGCGCCGGGATCATCGTGTCGTCGATGCGGCGCCAGCTCGAGGTCATGCAGCGGACGCCGGCGTCGGGGTCGAGGTAGGCGCCGAAGGGGGCGACGTAGACCAGGAAGTCGTCGTCCAGGTTGTGGATGCGCAGCCCGATCTGCTCCGACGACTTGTAGACGATGGGCCGGACGTAGACGTCCTCCCGGTAGCCGTTGCGCCGCACGAGATCGCTGATCAGCTCGACCATCTCGTCCTCGTCGAGCGAGATCGCGAGACGCATGATCTTGGCGCTCTGGCGGATGCGCCGCACGTGCTCGGGGAGCTTGAAGAGGTAGAGCTCCCCGCGCGCCTCGTTCCAGTTCCCGCGCACCCCCTCGAAGACGGCGGTCCCGTAGTTGAAGGCGTGGGTCATGACGCCGATCTTCGCCTCCGAGAGCGGGACGAAGCGCTTCTCGAAGTACGCGGTGGGTGTCGGCATGGTCGCTCCTAGGGCCCCGCCCGCCGGAACGGCGCGCTCGGTCGCAGCCGCGAAACGGCCGGGGCGTGGCGGCGATGATAGGTCCCGGCGCGAAAGGGCGGCAAGCACGCGCGGTCGGCCCGCCCGGGCGGCTATGCTCCCACGCGAAGCGGTCGGGCAAGGGGGATGAGATGGCGCGTCTCGTGGCGAGCTTCCGGGTCGGTGCGCTGGAGGTCACTCAGCTCTCCGACGGCTCCTTCCACCGCCCCCTCGGCGGCTTCTTCGACGGTGTGGATCCTGCAGAGTGGATGCCCCTCGCGGGGGTCGCATCGCCCGAGGAGGGCGCGCCCTTCAACTTCTCCGCGATGCTGGTGCGCGGCGACGGGCACACCACCCTGATCGACACCGCGAACGGCACGCGCGGCGTCGAGGACTCCTGGGAGGGCGGAGCCCAGCTGTTCGCGCGGCTCGCGGAGGTCGGCGTCGAACCCGGGGACGTCGATACCGTCGTCTACTCCCACCTGCACCCCGACCACATCGGCTGGAACCTCACGCCGGAGGGCGTGCCCGCGTTCCCCAATGCCCGCTTCCACCTCTCGGAGCCCGAGCTCGACTGGTGGCTTCACTACGACGGGAACGACCATCCGATGCGGGACTACGCGCGCGAGAAGATGGTGCCGCTGGTCGAGGCGGGGCGGGTCGAGAGCTTCGTGGGCGACCGCCAGGTCACGCCGTCGCTCACGATGGTGTACGCGCCGGGCCACACTCCCGGGCACTGCGTCCAGCTGCTCGAGTCGGAGGGGGAGGCGGCGCTCATCGTCGGCGACTCGGCGCACCATCCCGTCCACCTCGCCCGGCAGGGCTGGCACTCGACCTTCGACTGGAACCGCGACCAGGCGCGCGCCGCCCGGCGCAAGCTCGCCGAGATCGCGCTTCACAAGGGGGCCATCGTGACGGGCGTGCACTTCCCGATCCTGACGCTGGGACGGATCGAGCGGGACGGCGCGGGCGGCTACCGCTACGTCGTCACGGAGGGGCCGGGCGGGGGCGCGGCGGACGCGCCGTAGCGGGAGAGCCCCCTCCCCGGACGCCCTCGGA
>VYDC01000158.1 GCA_009843585.1 Chloroflexota bacterium
CCTCACAGGGGCGTGACGGTGACGGCGACCGCGAGCTCGGTGCTGGCCCACCCCCGGTAGACCCCGCGGGCGGGGGAGACGTCGGCGTAGTCCCTGCCGACCGCCACGCGGACGTAGCGCTCCCGGGGGAGGCCCGGGTTGGTGGGGTCGAACGCGACCCACCCGGGGCCGGGGAGCCGGCACTCGACCCACGCATGGCCGGCGTCCGACTGCGTCGGCCGCTCCGGGGGATCGGCGGCGTGGAGGTAGCCCGAGACATAACGTGAGGGAACGCCCCACGAGCGGGCGATCGCGATCATCACGTGGGCGTAGTCCTGGCAGACGCCGACGCCGGACTCCAGGACGTGCTCGATGGGCGACACCGCGGACGTGCTGCCCGGGACGTAGCGGAAGGCGCGGTGGAGCGCACCGGAGAGCGCGGTCAGGGCGCCCAGCGGATCCCCGGTCGGCCCCGCGAGGTCTTCGCGCCGGCAGAATTCCTCGAGCAGGGGGGAGGGCCGGGCGTAGGCGCTCTCGTGCGTGAACTCCCAGTCCGCGAACGAGTCGGCCCACGGGCACATCTGCTCCCAGGCGTCGGGCGCGAGCGCCTTCGGGAGGGGAGGAGCCGGCGAGACCTCGACCCGGGAGCGCGCCGTGATCGCGAGCGCCGCATGCTCCCGGTGGACGGTGAGGAGGTGCCTGGTATTGCCGAAGGCACCCCTCGACTCCGTGAACGAGCCCGGCGGATCGGAGGTGAGCTCGAAGCGCAGGAGCCGCTCGGGCCGCTCCCCCCGCGGCTTGAGGCGCAGCGACATCACCGAGTCCCGCACGGGGGAGGTATAGGCGTAGCGGGTGACGTGCTCGATCTCGTAGCGGGCGGGCCCTGTCACCGGGTCAGCGAGGGAGCGCGGGCGCGGTCGGGTACTCGAAGTAGCAGGAGTTCACGAGGTCGTGGAGGGTGCGGCAGCGCTCGCTCAGCCGGCGCAGGAGGCCCTCCGTGTCGTCGCGCACGGGCCACGTCTCGTGGAGCAGCGCGCTGAGGCCGTCGCCCTCGCCCCGCGCCTCCTCGCTCGACTGCGCGTCGGGCCCGGGACCGATCGCGTCGAGCTCGAACACGATCTGGTCCAGCGTCCGCATGAGCGAGTGGGGGAGGCGCGGACTCGTGACGAGGATGTCCATGACCTGCTCCCGCTCCACCTCCACGCTGTAGCGGTCGGTGTAGGCCTCGAAGGCGTGGTAGAGGCGCAGCAGGCTGGTCCAGCCCTCCTCGGAGGCCTCCTCGATGCTCCGGTCCGCCGCCAGTTGGGAGAGCAGCAGGCCGAGCAGGAGCTGGGCGCGCTCGATGTGGCGCCCGAGCTGCATGAAGTGCCGCCCCCCGTCCCGGTACATGGTCGCGGCGGCGACCCCCCGGAACCTGTCGACGGCGGCAGCCGTCTCGGCGAAGAAGCCCTCGGGAGACGCCCCCCAGACATCCTG
Organism: Chloroflexota bacterium; assembly: GCA_009843585.1. Lineage (GTDB taxonomy): Bacteria > Chloroflexota > Dehalococcoidia > UBA2979 > UBA2979 > VYDC01. The sequence continues at coordinate 1,456 of VYDC01000158.1, forward strand.
TATCTCCAGCTGCTGGAGGCGGAGATAGCTCAGGTTCAGCGACGTCCACATCTCCCCGCTGATGCTCTGGCGCATCTGGCGGCCGTTCTCGCGGCCGAGCGCGAAGCAGCTGCGCACGGAGCTCGGATTCGAGCGCTCGAACGTGAGGTCGTCGGCGAGCGTGTAGGCGTCGGCCAGGGCGTAGTCGTCGCTGTCGGGCGCCACGAGCTCACCCGACGGCGGCCTGCGGCCGATCATGTCGTAGATGCGCCGCCAGCCGAGATGGATCTCGGGCAGCGGCCGGTCGACCAGCGTCTCCGTCTGCAGCCAGAGCAGGCGCGAGAGATGCTCCGCGCGCTCGAGGTAGCGGCTCATCCAGTAGAGTCCCTGGGCGCTGCGGGCGAGCATTAGTCCAGCACCCACAGATCCTTGCCGCCGCCGCCCTGGCTCGAGTTGACGACGAGGCTGCCGCGCCGGAGCGCGACGCGGCAGAAGGCGCCGGGCACGATGCGCGTCTCCCGGCCCTGAAGGACGAACGGACGAAGATCGACGTGGCGGGGCTCGAGACGGCCGTCCACCAGGCAGGGCGAGCGCGAGAGGGCGAGCGTCGGCTGCGCGATGAAGCCGGCCGGATCCTCGCGCACCCCCTTCGCGTACTCGTTGCGCTCCTCAGGCGTCGCGTGCGGGCCCACGAGCATCCCGTAGCCGCCGGACTCCCCGACGCGCTTCACCACGAGGCTGTCGAGGTTGTCGAGCGTGTACTCGAGGTCCTCCGGGCGCCGGCAGAGGTAGGTCTCGACGTTGTGGAGCACGGGCTCCTCGGCCAGGTAGTAGCGGATCATGTCGGGGACGTAGGCGTAGACGCTCTTGTCGTCCGCGACGCCGGTCCCCGGAGCGTTGGCCAGCGTCACGTTCCCCAGCCTGTACGCCTCCATCAGCCCCGGGACGCCGAGCAGGGAGTCGGGGCGGAAGACGAGCGGGTCGAGGAAGTCGTCGTCGACCCGCCGGTAGATGACGTCTATGCGGCGCAGGCCGGTGGTGGTGCGCGCGTAGACGACGCCGCCGTCCACGACCAGGTCGCGGCCCTCGACCAGGTCGGCTCCGAGCTCGCGGGCGAGGAACATGTGCTCGTAGAAGGCCGAGTTGTAGACGCCGGGCGTCAGCAGTGCGATGGCCGGATCGGAACAGCCCTCGGGCGCGAGCTCCTGAAGCGTCGCCCGCAGCAGGCTGCCGTACTGCTCGACGCCCCGGACGCGGGAGCTCCGGTAGAGGCGGCGGAGGCTCTCCTTGACCGCCTTGCGGTTCGCGATCATGTAGGAGACGCCCGAGGGGACGCGCAGGTTGTCCTCAAGCACGAAGAAGCCGTCGTTGGTGCGGACGATGTCGGTCCCGCAGACGGCGACCCAGGTACCGCTCGGGGGAGACACGCCGCGCATCTCCAGGCGGTACTGCGGGCAGCCGCGCACGACGTCCACCGGGATGACGCCGTCCTCCAGGATCCGGCCCTGGCCGTAGACGTCCCCCAGGAAGAGGTTGATCGCCTGCAGGCGCTGCGTCAGGCCCCTCTCGAGGTGCTCCCAGTCGGCGCGTGAGACCACCCGCGGGACGCAGTCGACCGGGATGATGCGCTCGTCGGCCTCGTCGTCCCCGTAGACCGTGAAGGTGATGCCCTCGGTCGAGAACATCCGGGTCACGCGCTCCTGGATGAGGTCGATCTCTTCGGGCGAGAGCTCGCGCAGGGTCTCGTAGATCTCCGCGCAGTGCGCTCGGTGCGTCCCGTCCGGGAGCAGCATCTCGTCGTAGATCGCGGGATCGAGGTCGTAGCTGTCGAAGTCCACCGGGCCTCGAGTTCGTCGGGGAGCCTGCCGCTGGCGGGCCCAGTCTAGATCATGCCGTCACCGGCCTCGAACCGAGCGCTATGCTCCGCACCCATGACGCACATCCTTCCCGCCGTCGTCGCACCCACCGACCAGCGCTGGTTCTCCTACTTCCGGGAGAGGTACGGGTCGGGCCCGGTCGACGAGGTCAACTTCTGGCGCCCGGCGTCTCAGGACGGATTCCGCGCTCTCGAGCCCGGCCAGCCCTTCTTCTTCCGCCTGAAGGCGCCGCACAACGCCGTCGCCGGGTTCGGGTTCTTCGCCGTCTGGTCGAGGATGCCCGTCCCGTTCGCCTGGGAGGTCTTCGGCGAGGGCAACGGCGATCCCACGGAGGAGCACTTCGAGAGGCGGATCGGCGAATACCGGCAGCGATTCGATCGAGCGGCGGACGCGCCGCTCAGCTGCATCGTCCTGCGCGACGCGGTCTTCCTCCCCGAAAGCCGGTGGCTCCCCTGGGGCCCGGGCGAGGGGTGGCATCCCAACCTCGTCACCTACAAGGGCTACGACCTCGCCACGAACGGCCGGGCCCTCGCCGAGCTCCTGCAGGGCACCCACCCCGATCCCGTGCCCGACCTCCAGCCGGCCTTCGAGCTGCTGGAAGAGGATGCCCGCGCCCACGTCGAGGTCGCCCGCGTCGACCGGCGCGGGCAGGGCACCTTCCGCCTCCGGCTGCTGGAGGCGTACGGCGGGCAGTGCGCCGTGACGGGAGAGCACGCGACACCGGTCCTCGACGCGGCGCACATCCAGCCGTACCTGGGCCCGGCGTCGAACCACCCGCAGAACGGGCTCGTGCTCCGCTCCGATCTCCACCGGCTCTACGACTCGGGCTACGTGACGGTGACGCCCGACCTGCGCCTGGAGGTGAGCTCCCGCCTGCGCGACGAGTTCGAGAACGGCAGGCACTACTACCAGATGGCCGGCCGCGAGATTCATGTGCCGCGCGAGCATCGGCTCGCCCCGAGCGTGCAGGCGCTCGAGTGGCACGCAGGCAACGTCTTTCGCTAGCGACCCGCCCCCGGCGCGCACGGACCGGGGCACGCGCTCCGGCCCTAGCCGCCTCGTTCCTCCGCCACCTCGATGAGGCGTGCCAGGGCGTTCGCGAGGCGCATCTGCCGCGGGGTCCGGCAGCGGACCCGGACCAGCGCGGGGCTCGCGACCACCGCGGCGAGGCACTGTGCGCGGCTCGTCGCCACGTTCAGGCGGTGGAGGCTGTAGAGGAACTCCATGCCGCGCGGCGCCTCGGCGCCCGAGCTAGTCGCCATCGAGTAGATGGCGACCGGCGCCTCCTGCCCCTGGAACTTGTCGACCGTGCCGACACGCACCTCGGGGAGTGCCTCCCTGACGGCGGCGACCTGCGCGTTGTAGGGCGTGATCACGAGCACGTCCGATTGGCCCAGCGGGCGGGAGTCGCCCGCGGCGTCGGTGTACCCCGAACCCGGCCGCAGCAGCGCGCGGACGAGCGTGGCGACCGCCTCCGCCTCTTCGGCCGACTCGCTCGACCGCCCGCTGTGCGGGACCGGGATGAAGCGGATCCCCGTCCCCGCGAGCGCAGCCGTCCCTCGTAGAAGACCTCGGAGGTGTAGGCGCTGATCGCGGGATGGAGGCGCCAGCTCCCATCGAGGAAGAGCCCGAGCGCGGGGGGCATCACGCGCTCGCCGCCCAGCACGTGCGCCAGCACCGAGCCGCCGGCTCCCGGCGGGTGGACCCCCTGCAGCGGCTGGTCGAGCTGTTGCGGATCGCCCAGGAGGACGACGCCCGTCGCGCAGAGGGAGGCCGCCAGCGCGTCGGCGAGCGACATCTGGCCGGCCTCGTCGATGACGAGCACGTCGACGCTCCCGATCATGTCCTCGCGCGCCCACAGCCAGGTCGTTCCGCCCACGACGTCGAGCTCGCCGGAGGCAAGCCCGTCCCGGGCCGCGGCGTTGCTCTCCAGGTGGACGGCGCCGCGGTGGGTGGGCTCATCGTTCGAGCGCTGGCCGATCTCGAGGGAGACGCCGCGCCCCTCCGCGGCCCGCTCCACCTTGGAGAGCAGCTCACCGATCACCTTGTGGCTGTTCGCGGTGACGCCGACGCGGTGTCCGTCCTCCACGAGGTCGACGATCATCTCCGCCCCGACCGTGCTCTTCCCCGAGCCGGGCGGTCCCTGGATCGCGAGATAGCTCTCGCTCATCCCTCTCACGGCGCGGCGGGCCGCGTCCGGAGCCTCCTCGCCCGCACGCCGGACGTCCGCCCCCGCGGGCTGCCCCAGCCTCGGGGGGCGGCGCGCGAGCAGATCGCGCGCGGCGCGGAACGGACCGTCACCGCCCATGCCGTGGCCGAGCACCCGGTGCGCGAGCCTCTGGAGGCTCTCCGGCCTCGGGGCAGGGGGGACGCGGTCGAGCGGGATCAGCGAGGTGGGTCTCGGCTGGGGCGCGCTGCTGCCGCGCCTGATGTCGATCACCCCCTCGTCGTCGTCGAGGTTGACGACGGTCCCCGCGCTCCTGCCGGTCGCGGGATCGTGCGGCGAGCTGTCGAGGCGGATCGAGTGATCCTGCGGCGGGAAGCGGAACCGGTAGATCGTGGAGCGGCTCCGGGGCGCCGGATCGCGCCAGGAGCGCTCGAACGTCAGCTCGCCGAGCGCGTCGGACTCCTCGCGGCGCTCCTCGTCGGTGAGCTCGTTCACCAGGTAGAAGTAGCGCCACCAGAGGGACTTCTCCTCCCGCCGGTGCCAGTTCAGGAGCTGCGCGAGGAGCCAGCGCCCGCTCTCGTCGCCGTCCATCTGCTCGGCGCTCTCCGGCAGGCCCTCGAGCAGGGCACCGGCGAGCGCGTTCACCGCCTGCTGCTCCTCGCTGTCCTCCCGCTCCTCGGGCTCCGGCACGTCCGGCCGGGGGAGGTCGCCGAGCTCGAGCTCCGCCCGCTGGCCTTCGAGCCAGTTCCGCAGGCCCAGCGTCGAGAGGCAGTCGTCGCGGTTGTAGCCCTCGATCTCTTCGAGCAGCCCCGCCCGCTCCTCCTCCTCCTGCCCGAGCTCCAGCCACGTCTCGAACTCGACGATGCTGTCGCCCGCGTCGCGGAGCTCGACCTCCCGCCGGAAGCCGTAGAGCGGCTCGAGCCGCTTCAGCGAGTAGCTCTCGACCGAGGCCCGGATCCCCTGCCGCACCGCCCGGTAGAGGTCGACGAAGACCTCCCCCCGCAGCAGTTGATCCACCTCCTCCTCCCGCGTCCCGTGGCGGCCGGCGAGCCGCTTGACCGCGGTCGGCTCGTACGGCGCGTAGTGGTAGACGTGGAGGTGGGGGTCCGAGGCGATGCGGTCGGTGACCAGGTCGATGAAGGCCTCGAAGGCGCGCCGCTCGGCCGCCGGCGTCACCGTCCCCTCCTCGATGGACCAGAAGGAGTGGAACGCCGGCCGCCCGCCGGCATCGGGGCGGCCGGGCTCTATCACCCCGAAGAGGTAGTCGATGCCGTCCACCTCCTCGGAGCCGAAGAACGGGTCACCCTCGATGTCGAAGAAGAGGTCGCCCGGCGAGGGCTCGGGGAGCATGAGCAGGCCCTGGCTCGGAACGAGCTCCCCCTCGCGGTCGCGCTGGGGCGCGATCCGCTCCGAGAGCGTCTCTCCGGCGCGCTCGCCGCGGACCTGGATCTGCGCCTGCGCGCGGATGCGCGCCAGCGCCTCCCGGCCGGCGCCGTCGAGTCGGTCGGGGAGCGGCCCGGGCGGCTCGGCGAGCCCCGTGCGCGTCGTCACGTCGATGGCGTGCAGGGCCTGCCGCTGCCGCGAGGAGAGGCCGGCGACGAGCGAGAGGTCGTCGTCCGCGCGCCAGCGCCGCTCGCACCGCTCGCTCCAGCGGCAGACGCCGCAGTGCTCGACAGGCTCCGGGGTCGTCGCGACGGGAAGGGCGGCGGCGCGTGCGAGGAAGGCCTCGAACTCCCGGGCGACGAGCCGGTAGTACGCGGCGTAGTCGGCCACCCGGAAGCTCACCCTCTCGCGCCGCACGCCGCCGAGGGCGAGGTGCATCCGCTCCGGGAGGCGCCCCTGCAGCGATACCAGCAGGTCCGAGTACATGCAGAGCTGGAGGACCGCCGCGGCGGTCGCGTGCCGCGCGAGCTTCGTGTCCCAGACCTCGTAGCTCCAGTCGCCGAGGTCGCTGGGCTCCTCCACCCGCCGCAGGAAGTCGGCGCGCCCCAGCCGGCTGCCGTCGAAGAGCACCGCCTGGTAGACGACGTCCGAGCCCGCCCGCATCGCCTGAAGCGTCTGATCCCGGCCGCGGATCAGGCTGTCGTCGGGAGGCGCCGCCCCGTCCCACCCGATCTCGACGACGGATGCTCCCCCGTCCTCGAGCGACTCCAAGAAGCGGCGCTCGTGCTCCATTCCCCTCTGCGCGATGCGGTCGAGCACCGGATCCGGGCGGACCGGCTTGCTGAGGCGCCCCCACGCGGCCGCCCGCTCGAGATCCGCGAGGTGCGCGCACTCGAGGAACGCGACGAGATCGGTCGCGGAGTAGACGAGGCGCCCGCTGACTCGCTGCACGGCCCCATGCTAGCCGCCGCGCGGATCGCCGTCAGAGGCCCGCCCCCGCGCGTCCTCGCCGCGCCAGCCGCAGGCGGACCTCCTCCACGACGCGCCCGACGTACCGCGCGCGCGTCTCCTCCCTGCGGGCGCGCTCGATGAACGCGATCATCCCCTCGCGCTGCGCCCGCGTCAGCCGGGCGAAGCCCTCGCGCCCGCCGGGGAGCGCGGCGAGGGCACGGGCCAGGTCGGCGGGTAGCTCGGGCTCGCCCGGCGCCTCGCGGCGCCGGATCTCCACCTCGACGACGTCGCCGGCCGAGACGCCGGCCGCGGCCCGGACCGCGCCCGAGAGGAAGAGGCGGAAGGCGCCGCCGCCGCGAGGCGTGAGCCGCGTGCGGAAGGGGCGGCCGCTCGCGAGACCCTCGACCCGTACGTACCGCTCGGGCGGGGAGCCGGCGAGCTCACGGCTCACGTCGGCGGGGACGTCGACGCAGTAGTTCATCGCGAGCCGGCGCAGTGGGGCGGTGAAGCGATAGGAGGGGGACATCGATGGGACGGCCCGGGCCCGCGCGCCTACCCCTCGATCGGCGCCCCGCGGCGGACGCGGCGCGCCTCGCGGTTGGCCTGCAGCGCCGGCTCGTGGAGCCACACCGCCGCCATCCTCCTCGCGAGGCTCTCGAGGGCGCCGGCGAACTCCTCCCGGTACACCTCGGGCTCCGCCGCGGCGAGGGGCCGGTAGAGGTCGACCGCCATCTTCGCGGCGCCCGCGGCCTCGTTCGGCCTGTCGCTGTTGGCGCGCTGGTCGCCGAGCTCGACGAGCGCCGCCGCCAAATCGCGCCGGGAGAGCCCCGAGTCGCCGGAATCGAGCTCGCGACGGACGTGCTCGACGATCTCCTCGGCGCTCATCGAGCCGAGCTCGTCGGCGTGCCGGCCCTCGGCGAGGGCCGTCGCTACGCGCCTCGACTCCATCTCACCCGCCATCGGTCCCCCGTCCGCTCCGATGAGTGCGGAGCCCCGGCCCGCCGCCCCGTCAGGGGATCGAGGCGACCGTCGCCAGATCCCTGTTCACCTCGATGAGCGCCGGCAGCAGATCCTCCCGGGGCGTTACCTCCTGCAGGCGGGGCATGACCCGCTCGCGGAAGCGCGTCATCGAGGCGCGGATGCGCTCGTCGGCCATGTGCCCGAAGTTGAACCAGCACATCAGGTTGCTGATGCCGAGATCCGCGAACGGGCGCAGCCGCTCGAAGACCTCGTCGGCCGTGCCGGCGTGCAGCCACCCGTGCTTGAGGTACTCCGAGCGGCGCTTCTCCATGTCGGCCTTCGGGAGATCGTCGATGCCGGTGTTCGCGCGCAGGCTCTTGCGCGTGTAGGTGTCGAGAACGTCGTCGAGCTCCTCGAGCCAGTTCTCCCCGTCCTCCGCGACATAAAGTTGCCGCACGAGGCTCGTGTGCTCCCAGGCTCGGCGGCGCGCCTCGGCGTCGAGCCCCGCGTCGTCCATGCCCTTGAAGTAGTACTGCAGCCGCGCCGCGATGAACTCCACGTCCTGCGGCCCCAGGAGCAGCGACCAGCCGCGCCGGCCCGCCAGCTCGATCCGCTCGGGCGTCCCG
>VYDC01000206.1:0-8486 GCA_009843585.1 Chloroflexota bacterium
CGACCACGACGACGACGGCGACGACCACGACCACGAGGACGACGGCGACGACCACGACCACGAGGACGGGGACGGCGACGACCACGACCACGACCACGGCGACGAGGACGACCACGAGGACGAGCACGGCCACGGGATGGCCGAGGCCCCCGAGGGCGCCGAGCTGGCGGTCGCCGACGGCGACCCGCACATGTGGCTCACGGTCCCGAACGCCATGGCATACGTGCGGAACATCGCCGACGGTCTCGCGGCCGCCGACCCGGACAACGCCGCCGAGTACCGCGAGCGCTCCGAGGCCTACCTGGCTGAGCTCGGTGCACTGGACGAGGAGGTTCGCGCCGCGTTGAACCAGATCCCGCCCGAGCGTCGTGTGCTCATCGTCTACCACGACGCGTTCCAGTACCTCGCCGTCGAGTACGGGTTTGAGCTCGCCGCCGCCGTGCTGCCGGGCAGCCCGACCCAGCAGGCAAGTGCCGCGGCCGTCGCCGAGACCATCGAGCTCGTCGCCGAGCATGGCGTGGGCGCGGTGTACCGTGAGCCGCAGTTCGCCGCGGACGTCATCGAGGCGATAGCCGAGGAGACGGATGTCGAGGTGCTGGTGCTCTACAGCGGCGCGTTCACCGAGGAGGTCAGCACCTACGCCGACCTGATGCGGTTCAACGCGCGGTCGCTCGTGGCGGGACTCGGCGGCGGGTAGTGTGCGGCGCGCGGGCGACCGCCCGGAGACGAACGTGACGGCGGATCGCCGCCTGCAGCACGGCCACGGCTCCCACGGGCCCGCGGGCCGCGAGGATCCGGCCAGCCAGCGCGTCGCCGCGCCTCTGGACGGCGCGGCGCACGCGCGCCCCCCGCTCGCGCTCGAGGTGAGCGGACTGTGGGCGGGCTATCCGGGCAATCCGCCGGCCATCGAAGACGTGAGCCTCTCCGTCGCCGAGGGGCAGATGGTCGGCCTGGTCGGCCCCAATGGTGCCGGCAAGTCCACCCTCATCAGGTCCATCCTCGGCATGCTGCGTCCGCTGGACGGCGAGGTCCGCGTCTTCGGCAGGCCGGTCCACGAGACACGTCGCGACGTGGCCTATACGCCACAGGCCGAGGAGATCGACTGGGACTTCCCGGTCAGCGTCATGGACGTGGTGCTGATGGGCCGGTGGACCAGAGTCCGGGCGTTCCGCCCTTGGTCGCGGCGCGACCGCGAGCTGGCGATGGGGGCGCTGGAGCGCGTCCATCTCGCCGACCTCGCCGGGCGCCAGGTGGGTGAACTCTCCGGCGGTCAGCGCCGGCGCGTCCTGATCGCTCGTTCGATTGCCCGGGGCGCGCGGCTCCTGCTGCTCGACGAACCCCTCGCGGGCCTGGACGCGGCCGTGGAGCACGACGTGCTCGGGATCCTCGATGACCTCACCCACGAGGGCTGCAGCATCGTGCTGGCCACGCACGACCTCTCCTGCGTGGCGAGCTGCTGCGACGAGGCCTGCTGCCTGAACCGCCGCGTGCAGGGCTACGGCCCGCCCGAGAACGTGCTCACCGAGGAGGTGCTGTCACGCACCTTCGACCGCCACCTCATCACGGTGCGCGACGGTGTGGTGGCCGTCGACGACGGACGGATGAACCGGGGCCTCGAGCAGGACGCCGGGGCAGGCTGATGGGCGAGCTTGTCGACTGGTTCATCGCTCCGTTCGAGTACGCGTTCATGCAGCGGGCGCTCGCCTCGCTGATCATCGTGAGCGTCGTCGGATCAGTCGTGGGGACCTTCGTCGTCCACAAGGGTCTCGCGGCGTCCGGCAGCGGCTTGGCGCACGCCACGCTGGGGGGCGTGGCGATCGCGTTCGTGAACGGCGCCAGCGTCGCGCTCGGCGCGCTGCTCGCCGCCCTGGCCGTCGCGCTCGGGATCGGCTACGTGCGCGGCAGCTCACGCATCAGCTACGACACGGCGATCGCGATCTTCTACGTCTCTGCCTTCTCGTTCGGCGTCCTCGTCATCTCGCGGCGGTCGAGCTACACGCCGGACCTCATCTCGTTCGTCTTCGGCGACATCCTCGGCGTCTCGCAGGCCGACCTTCTGGGTGAGCTCGTTCTCGCGGTGGTGGTCGTCGGGTTCGTGCTGGCCTTCTATCGTGAGATGGTCATGGTCGCGTACGACCCGGCAATGGCGGCAGCCGCTGGCGTGCGGGCCCGGTTCTTCGAGTACGCGCTGCTGGTCTTGATCGCCCTCTCGGTCGTTGTCGCGCTGCAGGCGATCGGCATCGTGCTGGTCACGGCGATGCTCATCATCCCGCCGGCCACGGCGAGCCTGCTGGCCCGGCGCATCCCCCGCATCATCGGCATCAGCTTCGTGCTGTCTGTGGGCGCCTCCCTCGTCGGCCTCTACGCATCCTTCCACGCCGACCTCGCCGCGAGTCCGGCCGTCGTCATCGCCGCCATGGTTCCCTTCGCCGTCACCCTCGCCGCCACCACGCGGCGCGGCCCGCGCCTCCCCGCGGCGGTCGCCGACTAGCCCGCGGAGCCGACCCGGCTGACCCGGGTGCGCGCGCGCGTCGGGAGTCGGCTCGCTCGCTTGCGGCGGGGAATCGCGGTCCAGCCCCGTCCTCAGTCGCCGCGCGCCTCGCGCTCCGCCAGCGCCCCGAGGTAGACGGCGCGCGCCGCGAACGCCTGCCGCACCTCGCGCACGACGTCCTCGAAGAACTCGTCGCGGTACTCCCTGTTCGTCACGACGCTGACGGTGAAGTAGAAGCCCGAGAAGGCCGCCAGGAAGAGCGCGACCTGCAGCAGCTCCGCCGTCACGGCCCTCCCGCCGCTTCCGTCGAGCTCCAGCAGCCGGCGCGGCTCACCCGCCGTCCAGCTGGCGATCAGTCCGCTGTCGATGGCGACGATGCCGAGGAGCAGGAAGAAGACGCCCACGAGCGCGCTGACGAAGACCACCTGGAGCGCCAGCGTGAAGAGCACGACGAGCGCGGCGTTCAGCCGCTGGCGCCTGCGCAGCGGCGCGTCCAGGAGGATCGCGCCCGCCACGAGCGCCTCGTCTTCGGCGGGCGTACCCCGGACGAGCGCCGCCACCCGCTCCACGCTCGCAAACGTCTCGAGCTCGCCGATCTCGGCCGGCAGCCGGAAGATCAGGAACACGCCCGTCACCACGCTGAAGAGAGCGATCACCGCCCCGAGGGACGCCCCGCTGAGCGTGCCCGCGAGCTGCCAGACCTCGGCGTTGATGAAGAGGAAGGTCACGATCAGGAGCAGGAGCGGCAGCGCCCGCGCGAAGAGCCCGACCACGTCACGGATGTCGCTCGCCAGCCGCCGTCCCGCCCAGCCGAGCATCGGAAGCAGCGCGTAGCTCACCGTCAGGTAGACGCTTGCCAGGACCACGGCGTTCAGCACCACCACCGACACCGCCCCCTGCCAGTTCCCGCCGAGGATCGCCGCGGGCGCCAGCAGGAAGACCAGCAGCTCCACGCCGCCCACCTGCGCCGGCAGAGCGAAGAGGCGGCGCCCCCTGCGGCCGCGCAGGAGATTCACCCCCGCCCAGATCGCGGCCAGGAGGGCGCCGCCGCTCGCGACGGCGAGCGCGTTGGCCCACCACGGCCAGCCCGGCTCGATGAGCAGGAAGACCTCCAGCAGCAGCACGAGCGTGAGGAAGGGCGACGCCCGCGTGAGGATGTCGCGGCGGGCGCTGTAGTCCTCGATGAAGTGGGGAAGGCCGCGCCTGCGGAACCACGCCTCGATCGCCTCAATCGAGTTGTCGGTCATCTCTGGAGCCCCTGGCGGGCGCGCGAGCCATGCGGAATCGCCGCGAGCTGCCTCCCGCATGGTAGGAGGACCGTCCCCACACAGGAAGTCGGCTTCTCGATGCCGTGGATCATGCCGAGGGAGGCGCGCTGCTAGCTGGACGTGCCAGGGCTGCGTGCGGCGTCAGCCTGGCCGGGAACGGGACTCCGCCCGGTCGAGCTGTCGGGCAGTATTGATCAGTCCCATGTGGCTGAACGCCTGCGGGAAGTTGCCGAGCATCTCGCCGCTTCCTGGCTCGATCTCCTCGCTGAACAGCCCGAGGTCGTTCCCGTGCCCGAGCAATGTCTGGAAGACCTCTCGGGCCCGGTCGACCTCGCCGAGGAGGATCAGGTTGTCCGCCAGCCAGAACGTGCAGACGGTGAACGTCCCCTCGCCGCCGGCCAGCCCGTCCTCGTATCCGCGGTAGCGGTACACGAGTCCCTCGGGCGACGTCAGTTCACGGCTGATCGCCCGGATCGTCGACTCCATCCGCGGATCGGTCGCCCGGATGAACCCGAAGAGCGGCAGCAGCAGGTTGCTGGCATCGAGGTTCGTGCCGCCGTACGCCTGCACGAACGCGCCGCGGTCGGCGTCGTAGCCCCGCGTCAGCACCTCGTCGCGAATCTCGGCGCGCACGCGAGCCCACAGATCGACGTCGCCCGGCATGTCGAGGGCGCGCGCGGCCTTGATCGCGCGGTCCAGCGCCACCCAGCACATCACCTTGGAGAAGACGAAGTGCTGGCGGCCGCCGCGCGTCTCCCACAGTCCGTCGTCCGGCTCTCGCCAGTGGTCGATCACGAAGGCGGCGACGTGCCGCAGGAAGTTCCAGTACTCGGGGTCCATCTCGCCGCCGAAGATTCGGTAGAGATGCGCCGAGTCCATCACCTCCCCGTAGATGTCCAGCTGGAACTGCGAGTACGCGCCGTTGCCGATGCGGACCGGCCGCGAGCCACGGTAGCCGTCGAGTTCCGGCAGCTCGATCTCGGTCAGCCGGCGCTCGCCGGCGAGGCCGTACATGATCTGGAGGTCGCGCGCGCGCCCGGAGGTGCTCCACTCGAGCCAGCTCTTGAAGTGCCGGGCCTCCTCCCGGTACCCGAGGATGGAGAGCGCGTAGAGCGCGAAGGACGCGTCGCGGATCCAGGTGAAGCGGTAGTCCCAGTTGCGCGGGCCCCCCACCGCCTCCGGCAGGGAGGTCGTGGCGGCCGCGACGAGGCCGCCGGAGGGCGCGTAGGTCAGTGCCTTCAGCGTGAGCGCGGATCGCATCACCTCGTCGTGGTAGGCGCCGTCGTAGCGGCAGCCGGCGGCCCACCCCTCCCAGAAGGCGCGAGTCTCCGCGACGAGCCTGTCGACGTCCCCGTCGGCGACCGCCGGCGTCTGTGAGCGGTACGTGACGGCCGCGCTCACGCGCTCGCCGCTGCGGAGCCGTCCGTCTGCGAGGAACCCGTCGTCGGCGACGTCGCGCATCGGCGCGCTGCAGTAGACGGCCAGCGCGTCGGCACCCCCGTGGGCCACGCCGTGGTGCTCACCGTTCGAAGTCACGTGCGGGATGATCGTCCCGTAGTCGAATCGCGGGCGGCAGCGCATGCTGAACCGAACCTCGCCGCTGGTGCATTCGAGCGTGCGCACGATCTGCTGGCTCGCCTCCACGGCTCGCGGGTCGTGCGGGTTGTCGCTGCGCACCGGCATCAGGTCGGTCAGCCGCGCCGACCCCCCGTCCGCGTGGAAGGTCGTCTCGATGATCTTCGTGTTGGGGAGGTACCGGCGCTCCGTCGTGTGGACGCCCTGCGGCGCGAGCTGGAAGTACCCACCGCGCTGCCAGTCGAGGATGCGGCTGAAGACGGCCGCGCTATCAAAACGGGGGAAGCAACACCAGTCGATGGACCCCGCGCTCGAGACGAGCGCAGCGGAGTGCAGGTCGCTGATCAGCCCGTAGTCCCCGATGGCTGGTTGCGCGCCGTGGCTCTTCACGAGATCCGCGTCTCCGGGTGATGGGTGGTGGCGAGCACGGTCTCCGCGCGCGCCGGGCGCCGCCCGGCGGATGCCCCCGCCGACACTCGCTGTCCTCAGCCGCTCGCCGCGTTCACGCGGCGCCTGCGTGCTCGCTGACCATACCGCACGGGTTTCCCACTGCCGGACCCCCCCCGCCCCCCTCACGTCGCGTCGGCCACGACCAGCCGGTAGCCGAGATCCAGCTCCTCGAGATCGCGCAGTGCGCCGAAGCGCCGCTCCCACTCGCCGCTGCGCGTGTCCGCACTGAGGCGTGCCAGACCCCGTGCCACGTCGTCATCGGGCAGGAGCGCGAAGCCGGACATCGCGGATCGCACGGTGTCGTCGAGATACGCGGAGGGCCTGCGCCACCACGCGCCGAGGAAGCCGTCGCTGCAGTCGTGCGGCACCGGCACGCTCAGCGGCTCGCCGCCGGTCGCGGCGAGCAGGTCGCCGAACGGCGGGAAGCGGCCCCTGTCGAGGTCGAGGATGCCCGGGAAGTACTCCAGCAGCCAGAATCCGGCTCCCGAATCGAGATCCCACGTCAGGAGGACGATCCGGGACCTCGCGACGCGCCGCATCTCCGAGACGCCCGCGCGCCAGTCGCCCCAGTGGTGGATGGTCAGCACCGCCATCGCGGCGTCGAACGATCGGGAGGGGAACGGGAGCGACTCGGCGACGGCGCGCACCACCGGGGCGGCCGCGACGCGCTGCGCGATCATCTCCTGGGACGGCTCGACCGCGACCACCTGGAGTCCCGCCGGCTCGTACGAGCCCGTGCCCGCTCCGACGTTGACCACGCTCCCGACGTCGCCCAGGGCATCGAGGATGCGCCGGGCGATGCGACTGTCCGGTCGCCGCGTCAGCGAGTAGCCGCGACCGATGCGGTCGTAGACCGGCGTGCGTCTGCGTTGGGGCTCCATGGCGTGTCGCCTGTCGGCTCCGGCACCGCTGGTCCGGCGCTCCGCTCCGGCCGTCCCGCCGGGTGGCGATCGCCGGCGGGTCGTGAAGCGTAGCGCTCCCCGGCGCGTCGCGGGAGCTCGCGTGCCGCCGGCCCGTCGCTCGTCGGCGCGCGGCCCTTCGGTGCGTATCATCGCGTCGTGCCTGCTCCGTGACCGGTGGCGGCGACGTGGCCGCGCCGGGTGCGCCGGCACCGGGGGGATGCGTCGTGAGGGCCGTCTTCTGGGATCTCGACGACACCGTCCTGGACACGCTCGCGGGCCGCGTGGAGGCGCTTGCGGGGGCGTACGAGGAGTGCCTGGGCACCCGGCCCGACGCGCTCGCGCTCTGGCGCGAGCACAGCGGCCGCACGCTCGAGGAACTCGGACGAGAGCTGCTGGGCGACGACGGGCCGCTCTTCGTGGAGAGCTACCGGCGGCGGTACTACGCCCGTGAGGTCCCGCTTCAGCCGTTCCCCGGTATCGTGGAGACGCTCGATGCGCTCGCGGCCGAGGGGCTCGAGCTGGCGGTCGTGACGTCGAAGGCCACCTGGGGGGCGACGGGCGAGCTCACGCGTGCAGGCCTGCTGGACCGCTTCGCGGCGGTGGTGGGGTGGCACGACAGCGTCCGGCACAAGCCCGACCCCGAGCCGTTGCTGGTCGCGTTGGATCGCCTCCGGATCGACGATCCGGGGGCGGTCGCGTACGTCGGGGACACGCCGTCCGACATCCGCGCCGCGAGGGCGGCGGGGTGTCGCGCGGTCGGGGCGACGTGGGCGGCGCTCGACGCCCGGCGGGTGCGAGCGGAGCGACCGGACCTGCTCGCGCACCGCCCGGCGGACGTGCTCGCCTGGGTGCGCCGCGCGGAAGCGGCGGCGCGTGGCGATTGAGGCTCCCCGGTCCGGTACGCTCCCGTGGAGCGCACAGCGGGGAATCGGGGCCGTCGCGCGGGACGCCGGTCGCGGGGGATCCCCCGGGAGGTGGAGGGCTCCGTCGAAACCATAACCGTGTCTCCGGCGGCGCGCGTCGACGCCGAGATCGATCTGCCGGGATCGAAGAGCTACAGCAACCGGGCGCTGCTGCTGGCCGCGCTCGCCCGGGGCCGCTCTCAGATCACCCGCGCGCTCTTCTCCGACGACACGCGCTACATGCATCGCGCGCTGACCGACCTGGGTATCCGCGTCGAGGCGGACGAGCATTCGCAGACATACGCGGTCGAGGGCCGCGGGGGCGAGTTCCCCGTCCGCAGCGCGGCGCTGTCGGTCGGGAACGCGGGGACGGCGGCGAGGTTCCTGACGGCGGCGCTGGCGATCGGCTCCGGGACCTTCTCCGTGGACGGCTCGCCCCGCATGCGCGAGCGGCCCATCGAGCCGCTCCTCGACGGGCTCCGCCAGCTGGGCGTTGACGCCACGGCGCGGCTGGGCAACGGGCGGCCGCCCGTCGACATCCGCGCCAACGGCCTCCCCGGGGGCCGCGCCCGCGTCAAGGGGGACATCTCAAGCCAGTTCCTGAGCGCGCTCCTGATGGCGGCCCCCTATGCGCGCAGCGACGTGTCGCTGGAGGTCGAGGGCGAGCTCGTGTCGGCGCCCTACATCGATCTCACGCTGGACGTGATGGGCTCGTTCGGGGTGGCGGCGGAACGCGAGGGAGACCACCGCTTCCGGGTGGCGGCGGGCCAGACGTACCGAGGGCGCCAATACGAGATCGAGCCGGACGCATCGAGCGCCTCCTACTTCTTCGCCGCGGCCGCCGTGTCCGGCGGCCACGTCCGGGTTCAACGCCTGGGCAGGGCCTCCGCGCAGGGGG
>VYDC01000206.1:8496-9375 GCA_009843585.1 Chloroflexota bacterium
CCCCCCACCCGCCCCCCACACCCCTCCCCCCCCCCGGCCGCTCCGCGCGCCCCATACACCTCCCCCGCGCCCCCGGCCCCCGGCCCCCACGTCCGGGTGCACCGCCTGGGCAGGGACTCCGCGCAGGGGGACCTCGGGCTCCTCGACGTCCTCGAGCGCATGGGATGCACGG
Source organism: Chloroflexota bacterium (assembly GCA_009843585.1). Taxonomy (GTDB): domain Bacteria; phylum Chloroflexota; class Dehalococcoidia; order UBA2979; family UBA2979; genus VYDC01. The sequence goes on from VYDC01000206.1 coordinate 8,669, forward strand.
TCTCCCGGGAGCGCGACGTCATCGACGTGCGGGGCCCCGAGCAGCTCCGGGCCGTCGACGCGGACTTCACCCGGATGGGGGACGTCGCCACGACGCTCATGGCGATCGCGCCGTTTGCCGACGGACCCGTCACCGTGCGGGGCATCGCCCAGACGCACTTCGAGGAGAGCGACCGCCCGGTCGCGGCGGCGACCGAGTTGCGCAGGATGGGCGTCAGCGTCGACTCCGGGTGGGACAGCGTGACCGTGCATCCGGGTCCGCCGCGCCCCACCGTGGTGAACACCTACGACGATCACCGCATCGCGATGAGCTTCGCGCTCGTGGGGCTGCGCGTCCCCGGGATCACCATCGCCGATCCCGGTTGCGTCGCGAAGACCTTCCCGTCCTTCTTTCAAGAGCTCGGGCGCCTGGCCGTCGTGAGCTAGGGCGCAGGCGAACCGCCCAGCAGGGGAGCGAGCTCCGCGAGCGAGCGGATCTCCATGTGCGGCTCGGGCTCGCCCTCACCGAGGCGGCGCCCGCTCCGGTTGATCCACACCGCCTTCAGCCCGGCGGCCCTCGCTCCGGCGACGTCGATGCCGGGGCTGTCGCCGACGTGCCAGACGTCGTCCCCGGGCACGCCCAGCCCGCTGAGGGCGACCTCGAAGATGGCCGGATCGGGCTTGACGGCGCCGATCTCGCCGGAGATGGCGATCGCATCGAAGCAGTGC
>VYDC01000266.1:0-8935 GCA_009843585.1 Chloroflexota bacterium
GGGGAACGGGGCGCGCGTCGTCTGCGACGTGGACGCGGAGCGATGGCTCGCGAGCGTCGCGCGGGTCGCCTCCGAGGTGCGGGCGGGCCTCTACGAGAAGGTGGTGCTCGCGACCTGTCGCGAGCTCGCCTCCGGGGGCCCGATCGACCGCGGGCGAGCGCTTCGCCGTCTCCGGGACGGCTACCGGGACTGCCACCACTTCAGCGTGACGCGCGAGGGCGCGACCTTCTTCGGTGCGAGCCCCGAGCTCCTCGTCAGCCTCCGGGGGGGTGCGATGCGGGCTCTCGGGCTCGCCGGATCGGCGCAGCGGGGCTCGGATGCCGAGGACGACGAGCGCCGCGGCCGCGAGCTCCGTGCGAGCCATACGCGAGGCGCTGCTCCCGGCGAGCCGCTGGCTGCGCGCGCCGAACCAGCCCGGGCTCCTCCGTCTCCGCAACATCCAGCACCTCGCCACGGAGGTGCGCGGGGAGGTCTGGCCCGGCGCCGACGTGCTCGATCTCGTCGAGAGACTCCACCCGACGCCGGCCGTCGGCGGCTGGCCGACGGAGCGGGCGCTGCGGGTGATCACGGATCACGAGCGCTTCGACCGCGGCTGGTACGGCGGCCCGGTCGGCTGGCTCGACGGCGCCGGCGACGGGGAGTTCGCCGTCGCGCTGCGCTCCGCGCTCGTCCGGGGAGAGCGCGCGTGGCTCTTCGCGGGCGCCGGTATCATGGGCGACTCGGAGCCGGCCGACGAGCTCGCCGAGGTCGAGCTGAAGTTCCGCCCGCTCGCGGAGGCGCTGGGCCTGACGCCTCCACGCGAGGCCGCCGGAGCCTGATTCCCGCGCCCGCCGCGCGGCGTTCGCCCCGGCCTGGAGGTGCCCGTGCCCGAGAGCCGCGACACGCCGCCGCCCCCGCCCGCCGCGGCCACGCCGGGGGGCGCCTTCGCGCGCGTTCTGGTCAGGCAGCTCGCGCGCTGCGGCGTGAGGCACGTCGTCATCTGTCCCGGCTCCCGCTCCACGCCCCTGGTGCTCGCCGTCGCGAGCGAGCCGGGGATGCGCCCGCTGCTCCACGTCGACGAGCGGGCGGCCGGGTACTTCGCGCTGGGGATCGCGCGGCAGAGCGGCCGCCCGGTCGCCGTGGTCTCCACCTCGGGGACCGCGGCGGCGAACCTGCTGCCGGCCGCCGTCGAGGCCTCGCTCTCGCGCGTCCCGCTCCTGCTCCTGACGGCGGACCGGCCCCCCGAGCTGCGCGGCGTCGGTGCGCCGCAGGCTATCGACCAGCTGCGGCTCTTCGGCGAGCACGCGCGCTGGTCGGCCGAGGCGCCGTGCGCCCCGGCCGAGGGCGAGGCGCCGGAGGCGCTGCTCGCCCACGCGCGCCAGCTCGGCGCCCGCGCCGTCGAGGCCGCGGCCGGGCCACCGGCCGGCTCCGTCCATCTCAACCTCCCGTTCCGCGAGCCGCTGGTCGCCGCGGACGGGGATCCGGAGCGCCTCGCGGCCGCCGCCGCGGAGGCGGTGACGCTGCTGCCTCCGCCCGCCCGCGCGCCGCTCCTCCCGCCGTCCGGGGAGATCCAGGCGCTCGCGGCGGAGAGCGCGGGGCGCCGGGGAGTGCTCGTCTGCGGGCCGGCGTCGCCGGAGCTCCCGGTGGCGGCGATCGTGAGGCTCGCCGCAGCGCTCGGCTGGCCCGTGCTCGCCGATGCGCTCTCGGGCCTGCGCCGGGCCTCCGCTGACGACGGCGTCATCTGGACCTACGACGCGATCCTGCGCGAGCCGTCGACGGCTGAGAGGCTCGCCCCGGAGATCGTGATCCGCTTCGGAGCGCAGCCGACGTCGAAGCCGCTCGCGACGTGGCTGGCCCGGCTGCATCGCGGCGGCGCGCTCAGGGAGTACGTCGTCGACGAGGCGGACGGGTGGCGCGACCCCTCGGCATCCGCGGCGCAGCTCCGCTCCGAGCCGGGAGCCTTCGCCGACGCCCTCGCCGCCGCCTCAGGCGGGGCGCCGTCCGGGGACGGCGGGTGGCTGGCGTGCTGGCGCGAGGCCGACGCGATCGCGGGAGAGGCTCTCGATGCAGGCCTCGCGGCGATCGATGCGCGCGGCGAACCCTTCGAGGGGCTCGCCGCGCAGGTCCTCGCGGAGGCGCTTCCCGAGGGCGGGACGCTGGTCTGCGGCAACAGCATGCCGGTGCGCGATGTGGACGGCTTCGTGCCGGCGCTCGGGCGGCGGCTCCGCATCGTGGGAACCCGCGGTGCGTCGGGCATCGACGGCGTCGCCTCGACGGCGGCGGGCGCGGCGCTCGCGGCGGCCGAGCGGAGCGAGGGCCCCGTCGGGCTGCTCGTCGGCGATCTCTCGTTCCTCCACGACCTCACCGGGCTCTGGGCGGTCGGGCGCCACGACCTCTCGCTCGCCGTCGTGCTCCTCCACAACGACGGCGGCGGCATCTTCCACTTCCTGCCGCAGCGCGAGGCGCTCCCCGGACTCTTCGAGCCGTGGTTCGGCACCCCGGCCGGGCTCGACGCCGCCCGCGCCGCCGCGCTCTTCGGCGGACGCCACGCGGCCCTGCCCCCGCGCGCCGCCGAGATGCGGGAGGCCGTCGCAGCGGCGGTCGGATCCCCGGGCCTCTCGGTGCTCGAGCTGCGCACGCACCGCGATCGCAACGTCGAGCTTCACCGCGAGCTGTGGGCCGGCGTCGCCGCGAGCCTGCGAGCGGCGCGGGTCGGCGCCGCCACGGGCCGGTGAGCGACCGCGGGCGCGGCTCCGTCGACACGCGCCGGGTGGCGGTCGACGGCGTCTCCTATCACGTCGAGCGCCGCGAGCCGTCCGGCCCGCCGCCCGGCGCGGGCCGCGTCCCGGTCGTCCTGCTGCACGGCTTCACCGGCTCCGCCTCGACGTGGGAGGGCCTCGCGGCGGCGCTCGCGGGGGCGGGACGCGCGGCGATCGCCGTCGACCTCATCGGGCACGGCCTCAGCGATGCGCCACGGGCGCCGTCCCGCTACGCCATCGAGCGCGTCGCCGACGATCTCGTCGCGCTGCTCTCGCAGCTGGGCCACCCGAGGGCCCGCTGGCTCGGCTACTCGATGGGGGGACGGGTGGCGCTGGTGCTCGCCGCCCGGCACCCGCGGAGCGTCGACGCCCTGCTGCTCGAGGGCGCGACCGCCGGCCTCTCCGACCCCGGGGAGCGCTCAGAGCGCGCGCGGGCCGACGACGCGCTCGCCGCCCGCATCGAGCGGGGCGGCGTCCCGGCCTTCGTGGAGGAGTGGGAGGGGCTCCCGCTGTGGGACTCGCAGCGCTCCCTCCCGCCGGAGGTGCGTGAGCGGCTGCGGCAGCAGCGGCTCCAGAACGACGCCGGCGGCCTCGCGCGCGCGCTGCGGGGGATGAGCGTCGGGCGGCAGCCCTCGCTCTGGGAAGAGCTCGGCCCGCTGTCGATGCCCGCTCTCCTCCTCGCCGGCTCGCTCGACGGGAAGTTCACGACGATCGCCCGCGAGATGGCGCGCGCGCTCCCGAACGCTACGATGGAGCCGATAGGGGGCGCCGGGCACGCCGCGCACCTGGAGCGGCCAGGGGCGTTCGCCGAGGCGGTGCTGCGCTTCCTGGACGGTGCGGACGCGGCCGACTGACGCGTCGGGAGGGGCCACGGGACGAGATGACGATGGACTGGCAACCCGTCGAGAGCTTTGAGGACATCCTCTACGAGCGCGCGCTTCTCAGGCCCGGCGCCGGCGTGGCGCGGATCACGATCAACCGCCCGGAGGTGCACAACGCCTTCCGGCCTCTGACGCTCACCGAGATGTCGAGGGCCTTCGAGCTCGCGAGCGAGGATCCCGACGTCGGCGTCGTCCTTCTCACCGGCGCCGGCGGCCGCGCCTTCTGCTCCGGCGGCGATCAGCGCGTGCGCGGCGAGGGCGGCTACGTCGGCGACGACGGGGTGCCCCGCCTCAACGTGCTCCCTCTTCAGCGCTTCATCCGGACGATGCCGAAGCCGGTCATCGCCCTCGTCGCCGGCTGGGCGATCGGCGGCGGGCACGTGCTGCACGTGGTCTGCGATCTCACGATCGCCGCCGACAACGCGCGCTTCGGGCAGACCGGGCCGCGCGTCGGCTCCTTCGACGCCGGCTTCGGCGCCTCGATGCTGGCGCGCATCGTGGGGCACAAGAAGGCCCGCGAGATCTGGTATCTCTGCCGGCAGTACGACGCGGGGCAGGCGCTGGAGATGGGGCTGGTGAACGCCGTGGTGCCGCTCGACCAGCTCGCCGAGGAGGGCGAGCGATGGGCGAGCGAGATCCTCCGCCACTCCCCCATCGCGATCCGGATGCTGAAGGCGGGATTCCTCGCCGACACCGACGGCGCCGCCGGGCTGCAGCAGCTCGCCGGCGACGCGACGATGCTCTTCTACCACACCGACGAGGCGAAGGAGGGAAAGCTCGCCTTCCTGGAGAAGCGCGACCCGGACTTCACCCGCTTCCCCCGCCTCCCCTGATGCGCCGGCGCGCGGGAGGCCGGTCGTCGCCGCCTCCGGCGCTCAGCCGGGCGTGCCGGTGAGCGAGGCCGGCCCCGCCGCGTGGAGGCGCTGGGTGCTGGCGGCGCGTCTGCCGACGCTCACCGCGGCGGTCGCACCGGTCCTCGTCGGGAGCGGGCTCGCCGTGGGGGACGATCGCTTCGCGGCGGGCCCGGCCCTCGCTGCGCTCGCCGGCGCGGTCGCCATCCAGGTCGGGGCGAACCTCGCGAACGACGTCTCGGACTTCCGCAAGGGGGCGGACGCGGCGGGCCGCATCGGTCCGCCGCGCGTGACGCAGCTCGGCCTGCTCTCGGAGCGCCAGGTCCTCGCCGGCATGTGGACCGCGTTCTCGGTCGCCGCCCTCTGCGGGGTCTACCTGACGGCCGTCGCCGGCTGGCCCGTCGTCGCCATCGGCCTCGCCTCGATCGCGGCCGCCCTCGCCTACAGCGGCGGGCCGTGGGCCTTCGGCTACCGCGGACTCGGCGAGCCGTTCACCTTCGTCTTCTTCGGCCTGATCGCGGTGGGCGGCACCTACTACGTGCAGGCCGGCGACTGGGGAGGCGGGGCGCTCGCGGCGGCGCTCCCCGTGGGCTGCACGGTCACCGCGATCCTGGTCGTGAACAACGTGCGCGACATCGAGACCGACCGGGCGACCGGGAAGCGCACGCTCGCGGTGATCGTCGGCCGCCGCTGGGCGCGCGCTCTCTTCGCGGCGCTGCTCGGCGGCGCCTACGCGCTCACGGCGGCGCTCTGGCTCGCCGGCCCCTTCGAGCCCGGGGTGCTGCTCGTCGCGGCCGCTCTCCCGCTCGCGGCGCGGCCCCGCCTCGCCGTCCTCCGGGCGACGGACGGCCCGCCGCTCAACCGGGCGCTCCGCGAGACGGCGCGGTTCCACCTGCTCTTCAGCGCGCTGCTCGCGCTCGGAGTCGCGCTGTGACCGACCGCGGCCTGAGGCGAGGGCGATGAGCGGGCTCGGCCTGCGCTGGCGCCCGGTCCGCCTGCCGCTGGCGAGCGCGCACCGCTCCGCGCTCCCCGGCGCCGCCGCCGACCTGCGGGTCCGCGAGGGGCTCGTGCTCGCGTGCGGGGACGGGACGAGGACCGGGTGGGGCGAGGCGCTGCCGCTGCCGCTCCCGGGCCAGCCGACCCCCGCCGAGCTCTCGGGCCTGCTGGCGGAGGGGGCGCCCGAGCTCGTGGAGGATCCCCGGCGCGCGCCGCCGGTGCTGCGCTGCGCGCTCGAGTCGGCGCTGCTCGACCTCGCGGGGCAGATCCGCGGCGTCCCGATGGCCGCGCTCATCGCCTCCCGCGAGCCGCCGCGGCCGGGAGCCTCGCTCGAGGTGAACGGCGTGATCGACGCCGACGCCGGGCCGCCGGCCGAGGTGGCGCGCGCGGGGCGCGCCCTGGCCCACGCCGGCTTCGGCACCCTGAAGCTCAAGGTCGGCGCGGCCGGCCTCGCCGTGGACGTCGCCCGCGTCGAGGCGCTGCGCGGCGCGTGCCCCGGGGCCCGCCTCCGCCTCGATGCGAACGGCGCGTGGCGGGAGCCCCTGGCGCGGCTCGCCGTCGAGCGCCTGGCCCCACACCGCATCGAGCTCATCGAGCAGCCGCTGCCCGCCGGCGACGTGGCGGCGCTCAGGCGGCTGCGCGAGATCTCGTCGATCCCGATCGCCGCCGACGAGGCGCTCTGGGAGGAGGGGGGCGCGACGCGCGTGCTCGCCGAGGACGCCGCCGACGTGCTCGTCCTGAAGCCGGCCGCGCTGGGCGGCGTGATCCGGGCGGCTGAGCTCGCCGCCAGCGCCCGGTGCCGGCGAGTCGGCGCGGTCGTGACGACGACGGTCGACTCCTCGCTGGGGACGGCTCTCGCGCTGCAGCTCGCGGCCGCGGTCGAGTCCGATGCCGCGGCGCACGGCGGGGGAGCGGGCGGCCGCGCGCACGGGCTCGCGACCGGGCTCGCGCTCGGCGAGGATCTCGTCGTGGCGCCGCTCCTCCCCGGGGGCGGCCGGATGGCGCTCCCCGCGGCGCCCGGCCTGGGCATCGCCCCCGACGGCGGGGCGATCGAGCGCCTGGCGACCGGGCCGTGGTCCGAGGCGCCCGGACCCGCCTCGGCGCTCGACCGGGCCGTTGCCGACGCCGGGGCCGGATGATGAGCGGCGGCGCGGTCGCGGGGGGACGGGAGCCGCGCCTGGTCCCCGACTGGCTCGCGCGGCGCGCCCGCACGCACGGCGGGCATCCCGCGGTCGAGGCCCCCTCCGGCACGCTCGCCTACGGCGAGCTCGAGGCCCGGGTCGCGGCGGCCGCGCGGACCCTCTCCGGCGAGCGGACGGCGCCCGTCGCCGGGGCGCCCGTCGCGGTGCTCGCCGCCAACGACCTCCCGCTCTGCATCCTCTCGCACGCCGTGCCGCGCGCGGGCGCCGTCCTGATGCCGATCAACGCGCGACTGACGCCCGGCGAGATCGCGTGGCAGCTTCTCGACTCCCGGACGCCGCTCCTGCTCGCCGACGAGGAGCACAGGGCGCTCGCCGAGGCGGCGCTGGCCGAGATGGCGGAGCCGGCGCCGGCGGGGCCCCCGTCGCCCGCTCCCTCCGTGCTCGCCGCGGAGGAGCTCGCGGAGAGCGCCGTCGCGGGCGCGGGCGGGACTCCGGGCTCAGAGCCCGCCCTCGACCTGGACGCCGTGCACAGCGCGCTCTACACATCCGGCACCTCGGGGCGGCCGAAGGCGGCGCTCCTCACCCACGGGAACCTGCTCGCGAGCGCCGTCGCGTCGGCCTTCCACGTCGGCGTCCGGGCGGAGGATCGCTGGCTGGCGCCGCTCCCGCTCTACCACGTGGGCGGTCTCTCGGTGCTGATCCGCTCGACGCTCGCCGGAACGACCGCGGTCGTGCACCGCCGGTTCGACGAGGCCGCCGTGAGCCGCGCGCTGCGCGAGCAGGGCGTGACCCTCACCTCGCTGGTGCCGGCGATGCTCGGGCGCCTGCTCGACTACGACGCGGGCCGCCCGCCCTATCCGGCGGCGGTCCGGGCGGTCCTCGTCGGCGGCGCGGGGGCGCCCGCCGGCCTTCTGGGCCGGGCCGAGGAGCGGGGCCTCCCGGTCGCGCCGACGTACGGGCTGACGGAGGCGGCGTCGCAGGTCACCACGCTCGCGCCGGGGCAGGCGCGGCGCCGCCCGCGCTCCTCGGGACAGCCCCTCCTCGGCGTCTCCGTCGCCATCGACGCGGGCGGGCGGCGGGCGCAGCCCGGCGAGATCGGCGAGATCCTGGTCGCGGGCCCGACCGTCTCGCCCGGCTACCTGAACCGCCCCGCGGAGCGCCGCGAGGGGGGCTGGCTGCGCACCGGGGATCTCGGCGCGCTCGACGCCGACGGTCACCTCGAGGTCGCGGACCGCCGCGACGACCTGGTCGTGAGCGGCGGCGAGAACGTCTACCCGGCGGAGGTGGAGGCGGCCCTCGCCGCGCACCCGGCCGTTCAGGAGTGCGCCGTTGTGGGGCTCCCCGACGAGCGGTGGGGCCAGGTCGTGGTCGCCGCGATCGTCTGCCCCGGCCCGGACGTCCCCGCGGGCTCCTCGCTGGAGGCGTTCCTGAGGGGGCAGCTGGCGGGATACAAGGTGCCGCGCCGCATCGAGGTCTGGGAGGGGCCGCTCCCCCGCACGGCCTCGGGCAAGCTCCTGCGGCGCAGGGTGCGCGAGGGGCTCACCGACCGGGACCGCGCCCGTCCCGCGCGTTGACGGCCGCGGAGGGGCGCGCGGAGAATCGCCCGCGGGCCCGCGGGAGACCGCACCGGCGGGGCACCGACGGCGAGCGAACGGGGCCGCGCGATCGTCTGCTACCTCGACCTCCACGCCCACTCCACCGACGCCTCCGACGACGCCGGCGGCACGGTGGAGGGCTACCTGAAGTGGATCGCGGCCCGGCGCCGGCGCGGCTACCGCATCGACGGGTTCGTGCTGACGGAGCACCGCCACTTCGACCCGGCCGTGCGCTACGACGAGCTCTCAGCGCGCTACGATGTGGCGGTGCTGCACGGCGCGGAGCTCGAGACGGACGTCGGGCACGTCCTCGTCTACGGCATCACGCCCGGGCTCGCGCGGCGGCTCGACTTCACGGACGTCTCGCTCTCCCACCGCGAGCTCCTGCAGGCGGTGCGGGACGAGGGCGGGGCGGCGGTCCCGGCGCACGCCGGCCGGCCGCGCATCGGGCTGTGGGATCATGCGCAGGCGGGGCGGGTGGCGTTCGAGCTCGTCGACGCCGTGGAGACGCTCAACGGCGGATCGAGCGACGAGGAGAACCGCCGCGCGCTCGAGCTCGCCGAGGGGAGGGGGCTGGCCGCCGTCGGGGGGAGCGACGCCCACTTCGTCTCGGCGATCGGGCGCTGCCTGACCGCCTTCGAGCGCCCGGTCACGACGACGGCGGAGCTGGTCGCGGAGCTCGTCGCCGGGCGCTGCCGGGCGGTGACGGCGGAGGAGGCCCGCTCGGAGTCC
>VYDC01000266.1:8945-9352 GCA_009843585.1 Chloroflexota bacterium
GCCGCCGGCCGGACGGCCGGCTGAGCGCCCCCGCGCGGCGGATGGATGTGAGGAGGGGCTCCTGGTCGACTACGACGAGAGCGTGATCGGCGTCGAGCACGAGCTCGGCTCGTTCTCCGTCACCGAGGAGGCGATCGCCTCCTACTGCGAGGCGCTCGGAGAGACCAATCCGCTCTACCTGGACGAGGAGTTCGCCCGCGGGACGAGCTACGGCGGCCGCATCGCGCCTCCCCTCATCTTCACGACGGCCAACTTCCGGGGAGCCGGGCCCGACGCGAAGGTCGAGTTCGGGAACGCGCGGTTCCTGGGCGGGGAGCGCATCGCGGTGCTGGAGCCGATGCGGCCGGGCGACCCCATCACGGCCTACGGCCAGGTGACCGAGGTCTACGAGAAGACCGGTCGCAGCG